>JAMORN010000204.1 GCA_027063545.1 bacterium
TGATATTCCAAGAATATTTCAGGAAGATTCAGTTAATTTAAGAATCTTTGAAAGTATGGCATGTGGAAGTATAATTTTAACTAAAGAAAATAATGAAATATTAGAGTTGTTTGAACCTGAAAAAGAAATTTTTATATATAAAAACTTAGAAGATCTTCAGGAAAAATTTAATATTTTAACGACTCTTGATTCTTCCAAAAAAAATGGTATTAAAGTATCTATAATAAAAAAAATAAATTCTTATCATCGTATTCAACATAGAATAAAAACTATTCTTGATATTATTTAAAAAAAAGAAAAAAGGGAGAGATGGAGAAAATTCCCTTTTTCTCCATCTACCTTGGGGATATTGTATAGTTGGGAACCCTTAACAAGGAGGCCCTTTAAAAACTTCATTTATATATTTCGGATTTTTTAAATAAAAAGTTTAGTATTTTTTTTATTTTTTTTGTAATTTTTATTTTAGAGATAAAAAATTAACATAAAAAAATTAATCAAAAAAAGGAATAAATATGGAAACAATTCTTGAAAAAATTAAAAAAGAAACAGATTTTTATTCTCTATTAGAAACTTCTTCTGAAACTATTAATGTTTCTTTTAAATCAAATGATTTACATTCTATAGAAAACTCACAAAATAGTTCTTTTAGTTTAAAAATATATAAAGATAAAAAATTAGCAAGTTCTTCAACTAATAATGAAAGATATATTGAAAATTTATATAAAGATCTAAAAGAAATAATAAATATTACCCCGGAAATAGAATATGAATTCAATTTCCCAAAAAATAAAATATTATATGAACCCAAAACTTTCTATCCTTCTGTTATTGAAATAAAAGAAGAGAAAATTTTTGAGTTATCTAAATATCTTCTAGAAAGTATATTAGAATTAGATAATAAATTAATCGTTGATATTGATGTTTCTAAATCTGTTTCTAAAATAAAAATTATAAATTCTGAAAATATATTTAGACAGTATAATAAAACTTATTTTTCAGTATCTGCTTATGCTGTAAAGACAGAATCCGATGGGTTATTATGGCTTGGAGATTATTCTATCTCCCTTGACTACTCTGAAAAAGCTGCTAATGATATAATTAATTCTATAAAAAGACAACTTAGTTGGGCTAAAAATAAAAGTAATCCAGAAAAATCGGGTAAATATCCTGTTGTATTTTCTCCTAGTGTTGTTAAATTCCTTTTAGAAACATTTTTACTCGGAGCCTCAGCAAAAAACCACTATAAAAAAATATCTCCTCTATTAGATAAACTAGATAAAAAAATTGTTGATGAAAAATTCTCTCTCATAGATGATCCTTTTGTTAATGGTATGATTTCTACAAAACCTTTTGATGCAGAAGGTATTGCTTGTAAAAAAGTACCTATTATTGAAAAAGGTATTTATAAAGGAATTATTACAGATATTAAGCATTCTATACTTCTTAATATAGAACCTACTGGAAATGCCTCATCTCATTCTACAACCCCAGATATAAATTTTAGAAATATTATAATACCAGAAGGTGAAAAAAATTTAAACCAAATCGTAAAAGATATAAAAGAAGGAATATTTGTTGAAAGTGTATTAGGAGCAGGACAATCCAATATGCTCTCTGGAGATTTTGCGGTTAATGTAAGTTTAGGTTATCATATAAAAAACGGAGAAATTGTTGGTAGGGTCAAAAATCTGATGATAAGTGGTAATGTTTATGAAATTTTCAAAGAAATTGAGTTATCTAAAGAAACTGAGATAAAAGGTAGTTTAAAATCACCATATATACTTTTTAGCTCAGTAAATGTTAATATTTAAAACAAAATAAATATATTATAATATTTGATTTTTTTATTGAGAAAATAAGATAAGTTTAATATATTTTAGTTAGGGATTAACTTTGTTAAATTTATAAAAGGAAAAATTATTATGGAAAAAAAAGAAATGTTAAAGAGAGGTTCGGGAATATTACTTCACCCAATAAGTTTGCCTTCTAAATATCCAATAGGAGATTTAGGAGAAAATGCTTATTTATTTATAGATAAGTTAAAAGAAGCTAATTTTTCTTATTGGCAAATACTTCCTTTGAATATTGTAGGATATGGATATTCTCCTTATATGTCAAAATCTGCTTTTAGTTTTAATTGGATTTTAATTAGCCCTGAAAAATTAATGGAATATAAATTGTTAGATGAGATTCCTTTATTAGAATATAAACCTAAGCCTTGGAAAATTAACTATGAAGAAGCTATAAAGTTTAAAACTCACATCTTAAATAATGCTTTTAAAAACTTTAAAAAAGGAATAACTCCTCATCTAGAAGAAGAATATAAATCATTTATAAAAAAATTTCCTCATGTCCAATGGGACGCTTTATTTCACTATTTATCAACTCAATATGGAGATGAATGGCTAAAATGGCCTAAAGAATATAGGGAACCTTCAAAAAAATTATTAAATAGATATAAACATGAAGAAGAATTTGAAAAGTATATATTTTCTCAATTTATATTTTATAAACAATGGAAAGAGTTAAAAGAATATGCTAACAGAAATAATATTAAAATTATTGGAGATATTCCTCTTTATGTATCATATAATAGTAGCGATGTATGGATAAACAAATCTATTTTTGACCTTAATAAAAAAACATTAAAACCAAATAAAGTTGCAGGTGTGCCTCCTGATTATTTTAGTGAAACAGGACAATTATGGGGCAATCCTTTATATAAATGGTTTAATGATAAAAATGAATTAAATAAAGAAACTATTGATTGGTGGATTGAAAGATTTAAAGTAATCTTAGAACTTGTTGATATTGTAAGAATTGATCATTTTAGAGGATTTGAGTCATATTGGGCTGTAAAATATGGCGAAAAAACTGCTATAAATGGAAAATGGTTAAAAGGTCCTGGAAAAGAATTTTTTGATATTATATTTAAAAAGTTAGGGCAATTTCCTATAATAGCAGAGGATTTAGGGATAATTACAGAAGAAGTGGAAAAGTTAAGAGATGAGTTGGAATTTCCGGGAATGAAAATTCTCCAATTTGCATTTAATTCTCCAAATAATAAATATTTACCATCTAATTATACATCTCCTAATTGTGTAGTATATACTGGAACCCATGATAATAATACTACTAAAGGATGGTTCTTAGAAGAAGCTTCTGAATTTGAGAAACACTTTATATGGCAATATACAAAAAGGGTATATAATCAAGAAAATGTAACTGAATTGTTAATTGATATAGCTTTTTCATCTATTGCAAAACTTGCTATTATACCAATGCAAGATATATTAAACTTAGATAGTTATCATAGGATGAATACACCAGGAACCAGTGGTGATAATTGGAATTGGAAAATGGAACTAGAAGGATTATATAATTTTGATATTGAAAAATACAAAGAATTAAATTATGTATATAATAGAAAACCTAAGGAGTAAATATGACAGAAATTATTAAAATACCTGGTACAAATATCTCTATATTAAAAAAATTTTATGATAAGCTATTCGAAGATTATAAAGATAAACTTTTAATATTTACACCTCCTGAAAAAGAGAATAAAAAAGTTACTCACTATATAACGGTAAAAGACATTGATAAATGTATAGAAAAAATAAGGCAACTTGGTGGTAAAATTGTTGTTGAGAAAACTCCTGTTCCGAGAATGGGATATTTTATTGAAGCAGAGGATCCAGAAGGAAACTATTTTGGATTATGGCAGGAAGATGAGGATGCTGAATTATATGATGAATAAAATGTTAATATTATATTTTTGATTTATTTTATATTTTTTTATAATTAAATATCACTTTTTATATAATAAAAATAATATTTAGATATATCTAAATACAAATAAGGAAGTGGACTATGGAGAGAGAAAAAGTATTTTCATTAATTTTTCCTCTTTTTAAATTAATATCAGAACAGAATTCTAATATTATATCAACAAACTTAAATAACATAAAATTATTAATTGAAAATTCTTCTTTATCTCAAGAAAATATTTCCACATTAAACGAATTCTATAATACCCTAGAAACTCTAAGTACAAAAAATTCTAAGATCTTGGATTTAATTGCTAGGCAAAAAAAACAGTTTGATATTATTGACCAAGAAACCTCACAAATAAAAAAATATATAGAATATATTAACAATATTTCTGAAATGACTAAAATTTTATCTTTAAATGCAGCAATAGAGTCTGCTAGAGCAGGAGAAATAGGGAAAGGATTTTCTGTTATTGCTAAAGATTTTACAACCTCTATTTCTGAAAGTATAGATAATTTGTCTAAAAATATCGATAGTCTGAAATCTATAGTTGATGAAATAGTAGATATCTCTAATGAAATAAGTAATTTGTTTAATCTTATAAATAAAAAAATAGAAAGTATTCTTAATACATCTAATTCATTAAATAATTAAATTACCATATCTATACTTTCATTTAAATTTCCTGTAATAGTTACTACACATATAAATTCAATATATAAACTTGCTCTTTTTATTACTAATGATGAAGAATATAAACTTGTAGATTCCAATTCTTGTTATTTAGCAGAAATTGTAAGAACTGATGAATATATCCAAGAATATAAAGAAAATTCTCAATATTATGAACCTCTTATGAACTTACATAATAAATGGCATAAGGTTGTTGAAAATATATATTATGCAAAACTAAATAATGATTACAATGAATTAGAAAAAGGGTTAAAAGAACTCTATGATACTTCTG
>JAMORN010000205.1 GCA_027063545.1 bacterium
ACATATTAAACAATACTTCCCCAATACTGCTAATATAAATTACAGAAAATGGAAAGTTGCTTTTTAACAAAGTAGTTTTATTTTTTCGTATAGACTTCATAGTAGCAACAATAAGTTCACTCATTAACAAC
Organism: bacterium; assembly: GCA_027063545.1. Lineage (GTDB taxonomy): Bacteria > JAMORN01 > JAMORN01 > JAMORN01 > JAMORN01 > JAMORN01. Next base: position 132 of record JAMORN010000205.1, read on the forward strand.
CAAGTAATAAGACCAATAGCAATATAAAAAATATGAGGTATATTGTTGTCAGCTTTAAATGCTTTTATAGTTGCTAAAAGTATATACAGACTCATAGGAATTATTGGCAAAATTATAGACCACACCATACCAAAAGTTTCTTTTTGATATTTTGACTTTATTTCACTATAAATACTACTTATAATATACTTTTTATATGAGAAAATTTGAGCAAAAAAAAGCTTTAAAGCCTCAATGATACTTAATTCACAACGATAATTTCTACTATAAATTTGCATCTATACCCTTTTTTGAAATAATCTCTTGAACTTTTTTATTACATTGAGCTACTACCTGGCTAAACCTTTTCATTTTATCTGATATTAATTCCTTTTTTATACTATGAGTTATATCTATATCTTTAACATTATCATTAATCAATGTCGAAATTGACAATAAAGGCAAAGTTTCCACATCATACGAGTTTTTATTGACAAGAACAATATAGTTTAATTTATGATACACTAGAAGAGATATAATTGATGAATTATCAGTAATAATCAAATCATAATTAGTATATCCATTAAAATCATTCACAATCATTGTTTTATCTTTTAACTTAGAATAAAGAAAACTATACTTATCTAGATAGATGGTAATACCACTAAATTCTTCTTTAATAGCATTAACATATGATATATATTCCGGTTTTTTAATACCTGTCGAAGGATGTGGCTTAAAAGATATTTTTAAATTATTATTTATTTGTATTAGCTGTTTAAGAATTTTTAAACCAAAATTATTTTTAAGAGATGAATACTCTTGTTCATTTTCAACACCTTCCCATGTAGGTGCATATAAAATGTTTTTTATATCACAAATATCATTAATGGATTTTTTTTTCATTTCTTCTTTTTTCAAGTAAGGCATACCTATCTTTATTACTTTGCCATTATAAATATCACATCTATTTATAATGTTATATATTTGTAAACGTTTTATAGCTATATCACCCGCAACAAAGATATAATCATATATTTTTATCATTGGATTAACAGATGCTAACTTATCACTCTCACCATGTCCTATCCATATATGTTTAAATGCTCTATTTTTTACTAAAACGGGGTTTGTATATGAATTAAAAAGATAAAAAATAAACTTAATTTTAAACGAAGATATATCTATATTCTTAAGCACTGTATAAATATAAAAACTGTATCCATTTTGTTCTAAATACTCTATAATCTCCAAGATGTTTTTTGAATACTTTCTAACAATGATAATAGTATTGTTTTTATCAAAAAAAGAATTAATAAACCATTTTTCCAATTGTAAAAGAGAAGATACATCTTCATTATCGATATATATAGCATATTCAAAAGTTTTTTTAATATTAGAGGAATTAATATATAGATATTTTCCAAATAACCTATAATTTTTGCTATCCTCTACTTTAATTACGGGAGCTAAAAAAGACTTGTATATTAAACTATCTTTATTAGACAAACAACTCTTTATTTTACCTATAATTTTAAACATTTATTATCTCTTTTAAAAAAGAATTTTGTAAAGTGGAATCTATATCTATATAGTAATCTAAAACATCATTTCTGTTACTTTTTAATCTGTCATCTATTTCTATTTTAGATAAAATATCCTTACATTGTTCACACGATGTAAAAAAGTAAATACCCTCAGCAAAATATTTATCATATTTTTCTATAAATAGTTCCTTCGTACCAAAAATAAGAATAGGAACATTATATACGAACATATTATACAAAAAAGAATCTATGTCCGTTATAAGACATTGAATCTCTTCATCTTGAATTTCTCTATCTAAAAATAAAACATAGTCTTTTTTAAGCCATGGTATAAGTTTATTCATAATAGCTGAAAGAGATTGAGGATTATTATGTTTAATTTCATAAGAGATTTGTACCTTTTTAAGAGGTGACACATCCTTTTTCTTGCTTTTATCTATAATATGTTTAAAAAAAGGTTTTCCAATTATCTTTATATTAAGATGTCCTAGGTCTTCAAAAAAATTTTCAAATTTATCTAACATATATTTTCCAGATACCCAAATCTCATCATAAGCTCGATAAGATTTACTTAATTTAAAAGTCTGCTCAAAATTTTTACTTCCTATAAATATATGCTTTGGCTCTATAAAACGAAGTAAATGAATATTTTTTTCTCTATTTGATGGATATAAGATCGCTTTAACATTGGGATGAGATTTGATAACTTTTTCTACATCTATAGGAGCTTTTGCATAACATATTTGAAGATCAGGATATTCACTTGTTAGCCTATAATAATTTTTTTTATCTCTTAAAAGTATAGTAAAAGGCATGTTTAATTCAATTAATGCAGGTAACCAATATATAATATGATTATAAGAAAGTTTAATGTCTGAAGCATGTAAAATTATAGTTGTATTTTTATCTTTTAATTTTGAAATATTCAAACTCATTTTTTATGCCTTTTTTAATCTATCTACAAATTTATCTGCTAAAGTTTCTTTTTTTCCTAAAATATACTCCATTGCTTCTTCTCTTTTTTCTTTTAGATAGTCTCTTTTATTTATAATCACTTCTTCTATTTTTTGATTCAATTCATCTAAATTTGAAAAAGTATAGCAATAATCTTCATACATCATTTTACTTTTTGTTAGTTTTATGTTTTTATCTTTTGGAATATATACAAAAATAGGAGCATTTGCAGCAAGAGACTCTGAAACAACTGCTGAAATATCACAAATAAAGACATTTGACTTTTTAATTATTTCTTCTACTGGCACAGTTTTGTCATATAAATTATATTTAATATTTGATTGCGATAAAATTTTATTTAAATGATTATTTATTTTTGACAGGTTTACATCTCTTCTTCCTACCCATGGATGAAGTTTAATACCAATTGTATTAAAAATATTTTTATCTTTTATATCTTCAAAAAAACTATCCATAAAATAAACTGAAGTATAATTTTGTTCTTCATACACCCCTTCCCAAGTAGACAAATAAAGAAGATTTAAATTACCATTAAATCTATCTTGCCAAGAAATTTGAGAGATTAAAAGTGTTTCTTTTAAATTTGGTCTTCCGACTTTTACTTGCTTTAAACCCCTAAAATCAAATCCTGCGTTTCTAAATCTATCTATATGAGCTTCACCCGCTACCCAGTTTTCATCATATACTCTAAAATATTTATGAGCACTTGCAGTTTTATCGCTATCTCCATGTCCTATAAAAATATGCTTTAATTCACTAAAATTTAATAAATGAAGATTATTGCCAGTATTTGAAGGATAAAAACAAACTTTTAAAAAGTTTAATCGAGATACTATGAGTTCTATATCACTTTTTCTTCTAGCTAAAATTATATTTTCCTCTGGATATTTTTTGATTAATGTAGTATATAAGTCAAAATTTCTTACTAACACTAAAAAATCAATATTAGATTTTTTAAAATGGGGTAGCCATAAATCAATATGACTTAAACCTGTAACATTTTCACCAGTATGAAGTATATATCTGATTTTTTTATATAAGTCAGCATTAATTATTAAATTTTTTTTACTCTTACTAGTGAATTTTTGTTTAATTGAATAAAAAAGTTTTTCTCTTATTTTATGGATAAATTCAGTAAAAGTCATTTCTCTTCTGGCAAGTTTACCTATAGTAATAAAAACTTTTTTCAACATATTAATTGACCTTTTGGATCTTCACATCTATTATCTGTCCTGTCATATCACTTAAAATAGTGTTAATAGATGCATAGGCTACTTCCTGTGAACTTAAAAGTGTTTTTGGATCTTCTTTACCAAAATTACTTGTACGCATGGGAGTTGCTGTCCTTTCTGGATTAATACAATTGATATGAATATTTTTATAAATCAATTCTTCACCTAATGCTTGTGTCAAATTAACAATAGCAGCTTTCGTTGAACTGTATAAAGAATAATTAGCTCTACCTCTTGTATAAGAACTTGAAGTAAAATTCAAAAGATGTCCTGAAGTTTTTTCAAGATATCCCAATGATTCTTTTGCCACATTAACTGCTCCTAAATAATTAACATTTAATATATCTAAAATTTGATCATACTGAGTATGTGCCAATGGTTCTTTTATAAGTATAGAAGCTGTATTAACTACAAAATCAATCTTACCCTCTTTTTGAAAAACATACTTTAAATCCCGTTGAATATCAGAGCGAGAAGAGACATCTGTATTTGACAAACTTCTACTAAATAAGTACACTTTTGCACTATACTTTTTGGCAATATCTCCTATATCTTTACCTATGCCATATGCTCCACCAAAAATAACTAAAACTTTACTGTGTAATTTTTCTTCATAATATTGATCACTATATTTTCCATTCAGATTAGTCTTTCTTAATTGAAACAGTTTATCTGCAATAAAAATATCTTGGCTATGTGTAACTTTAATGTTATCAATACTTCCCTGTACAACATATATAGGCTCATCAGGAAGATATTTTTTAACTATTCCACAGTCATCTGTTGGTTTAAAATCTTGGTCTTTACTAGCAATATCATACGCTTTTTTAATAGTAGATAACTTAA
>JAMORN010000206.1 GCA_027063545.1 bacterium
TAGATTTTAAATCTTATATAAAACTTTCCTGCAATCATCGGTTTAATATATAAAAAACTACCTAAAGAATCTGATATTAACTTTACTATACTATCTCCTTCAACTGACTTTACTATAATATCATACTTATTCCATATAGATTCCTTCCATTTATATACTTTATACTGCATAAGTGTATCCATTGGTAAAACTATATCAGTGATTCTCTTTCGCTTTTCTTCCTTTCTTATCTTTATTGGAAATTTTATATAACTCGTATCTCCATGGGGATCTACAGCATATATATCTATAGGTACACTCCAAATAAATTCTCTATTTAAAACATTATAAGATATACCAAGCGGTAAAAGTCTAGAAAAAGTAAATACATCCTCAGATTTATCATCAGGATCTTCTATATAAACTCTTAATTTAAAAAGCTCTCCAGGATGAGCTACTATATTTGAAGGAATACCTATAATTGGTGGTTTATCTTTAACTACTTTAAAATTATATATAGCTGTATCACTCATTTTATCAGCATTTTCTGCTACAACAATAATGCTAAAAATACCTTCCTGAAGAAATTTTCCTTTAATACTATGGGTTTCTTCTTCCCAATATAATCCATTGGGTAATTCTGATATCAAATAATACTTTAAATCTTTTGAAGGATTATAAGGATCTACAGCCCATATTTGAAAATCTATACTATCATTTAAAAAGAAAATAGAATCATATAACTCAGAAATAATCTCTGGAGTACCTATTTTTTTTGGTGGTTTTGGTTTTTGTTTAGTTACACGTGAATATTTTAGTCTTTTTAAAAAAGAAGATGGAGCAATAAGTTTCATATATTTCCCCGAAAACTCTAAAATAATCTTATCTTTATATGGAGCTCCTCCGAAGTAATCTTCAAATATTTTTAATATCTCTCCTCCTATAAGATATCCCTTTCTTTCAGATGTTGTTCTTACAATTTTACTTCTTTTTTTCCATATCCTACTTTTGGCTTTAGCTTTTAATATAACTATCTTCTCTGTTTTTAATGTCTTTAAAGCTCCTATATCTTTTAAAGTCTGCCAAACATCATCTGTAATTAAAACAGCTTTATTTCTAAAACGAATTATATCCCCTTTTGATATACCTTTTCTTACATCAGAAATTATTATAACAGGCTTTCCTATAGCGTTAAATCTTGTTTGTAACTCTCTTGAGATTCTTTTATTATTTATAATTACTACACCAAAATAATCTATAGGTGGTTTATACTTTGCATATAGATTAGAAAAAACAAAAACTATAAGAATAAAAATACTTAATAGCTTATTTTTCATGTTTTCTTATACATTCTCTATATTTATTTTCCCATTCTTTTAGTTTTTTGTCAGGAATATAAACTAATTTTGTATTATATATAAACCAGTCATCTTCATCATATGACCATTTTATATTACCAAATTTATAACTAACAGTTTGGTATCCTTCTACAAATATAGCACAAAATTTCTTTTTTTTAGGATTATGTAAAATTATTGTCATACTACTATCTTGTAGTAAAATTTCTACATAAATATCATTTACGTCCTTCCAATATTTAGCACTTACAACTTCATCTTCATATATATCAAAAGTACTAAAATAATATTGAGCTTTAGAGTCAATTTTTTTATAGTCAAATAAAAAAGTCTCTCGATCTTTCCAGAACTTATCATATTTTGCTTTTTCCAACTTCATTTTATCAATATTTACAAGTGGAATAAGAAAAATTACAAATAAAGTAAATATAACAACCATTATAGACAAAGCATCTTCCAAAGAAATTGCATTACCTAGATCTCTTTTAGGTATCTGTCTTCTCATCAATATCTCCTATACTCTTTATTGTAGCATTTAATTTAGATGAAATAAAGCTTCTATAATCTTTTTCATATTCTATCAGTTTATTAACTTTATTATTTAATATTTCCTGAAATTTTACTATATTATCAACTGTTTTAGATAATTCATCAACTGCTTTTACCACTTTATTTAGATTTTCCTCAATTTTAGAGTTTACTAAAGTTTCTAGAGAAGTCGCTCTATCCTTAGATGTTATAATCCCTCTTTCTTTTAAAGAAGGTCTAAAATAAGCTATAGCCCATTCATCTAAAAAATTATTAGCCTCTTCTAAAGTTAAAGTAAATCTCTCCAATAGTTGTATTGTTAAAAGTTCTATAAAGATAGAAAATCCTGTAGCTATTAAAGTTGTAAATATTGCATATTGATCACCTTCTATTGCTCTTGCTATATCTTTTACAAATTTAAACTCTCCTTCACTTGATTGTAGAGACAAAATAGCAGACTTCATAGGAGGAAATGTTATTAAAAGCCCTATTAACGTTCCTAAAAATCCTAATTTTAATGTTGTTCTATTTATATTAATATGAGTTGATATAAGCTTATCATTTGCTTGATATCTCTTTATAGCAGCATTATCCATTATTGCTTCAAAAGATAAAGGTTCTCCTTGAAGGGCAAGATCAATCCATCTTATAATTAAATCCCTAACATGTCCTGGAGCTGCTTTTTCATAAAGAATTTCTTTTAATTTGGTTAAATCTTTTTCTGATTCATTCTCTTTTAATATATATATTGTATTTCTAATTTTAGAGGCTGCATTATACAAGGTGATATACTGCTTTAAAGCAATAAGCTGTCCCACCGTAAAAAGTAAAACTATAGAGTCGATAAATGGATCCTTAAACCAATCTGCTCTCAAAAAAAACATCGCAATAATACCACATATTATAAATGGTATTGGCATAAGAGAGGCAAAAATTAATTTAATTTTCAAAGAATCTAATGTTTTAAGTGCTAAAATTAAAGGATAACGTTTATCAATTATTACTTTTTCACTCATTTTTTCTCCCCTTTATTTATAGTCTCTAATATAAGTAAAACTCTGTTCCTATATAACTTCTAAAAAAATTCATATTTACTAGATCAAGCTGAAAAACTATCATATTATTAGCAATTTGTAATTTTTTACCTTTGATCCCTATAGACTTTAACGTAAAGTTTCCAACCCTCATATAAAAAGAGGGTATTATATTATCTCCAAATTTATAGTATCCTACCCCCCAAGTACCAAAGCCTGAAGGTAAATTGTCTAAAAAAACTCTGCTTATATTTGTTTTATACACATCCATATCTGAATAAGTAGTATAGGTAAAATAACCAAATTTAAAAGAAAAACTTGTTAGCCAATTACTTTTTAACGTTGTATCTGTTGAATTTTTATATAGTGATAAATAATCAGATTCTTTAGATTCAAAAACAGCCTCCACATAGTTAGAATCAACAAAAAAGAAATCAGGGAGTTTATAGTTATAGTTGATTATCTTCATTTTAAACCAGTTAGTACCAAATTGAAAGTACAATCCTTTATTATCAAGAAATGTATAAACACTATCAATATACTTTTCTGTCCCTCCATAATAATTTTTAAACTCTATTCCCATTCCCAAATATATAATATTATAAGATTTGAAAAATCCTATATCATTATATAAAAATCCTGTAATTATTTTATTTCTACCTATACCTGTAACAACACTCCATTTTAAATAATATTCATCCCATTTACCCGTTTTTAATAGACCTTTTTTGGTAAATAACCTATTATCTAATAAATTAAAATTTGATACTTTTTGATTTATATTGCCCTGGGATATTTTATGTAATGTAAATAAATTAGGATATTTTTTTAATATTTTCTTTGTTTGTTCTTTATTGAGTCTTAAAATCTCTGTTCCATTATGTATTAAAATTAAGCTCTCCTCTTCTTTATTAAAAAAGATATAATAATCGCCTTCTTTTTCCAATTCTTTTATTCTTAAACCTTTTATTTTATATAAATCTTTTATAACCTTATTTTCTAAAATTTTTGATATAATAATAGATGAATCTGCTTCTATTTCTTTTTCTATTTCTTTAGCTATTGAAAAATTTTGAAAAAAGAAAAGAAAAATAAATATTATAATAATAAAAGTTATAATAAAACATTCCTTTATTAATTTCATAATAAATAACACAAAACTATAATAAAAATATTTTTTTGATCTTGCAAAAAATTAAAAAAATCTAGAGTATTATACAATATAAAAAATTATTTTTATCAAAAGTGTTACTTAAAAATTAAGGATATATAAAATTATGGCTGAACCATTCAAAGAAGAAAAGTTTAAAAAACCTAATTTTTTTCAAAAGATATTTAAAATTCAACCTAAGGATAATGCTATAATTGAATTAAACAACAAACTCGCTCAAATAGACAAAATAACTCAACTATCTCCTGAAGATATTGAAGAAATAAGCAGAAAATATGGCTTTAATATTTTAAAAAAAAGAAAAGAACTAATAGATTTATTTTTTAAATATGTATATCATACAATAAAAGACAAAAAACTCACAGATGAAGAGATTGAAAATATAATCCATTTAAAATCTCTTTTTAATTTAAATGATAGAGATATAAAAAATGAGGCAAAATTTCTGTTTAAAGTAGCTGTTGATAAAGTATATAGAGATGATTACAAATTAGAAAAACATGAAAAAGAGCTTTTAGATAAAATTGAAAAAATATTAAATCTTCCAGAAGATTATACTACATCAATAATAACAAATACTGTAACAAGTATCATAAGAAAGGAATATGA
>JAMORN010000207.1 GCA_027063545.1 bacterium
AAAAAGTATGGGATTTTAACAGAAGAGGAACAAAAGAAAATTGAGGAAGGACTTTTGAGTATTTTAGATGAAATAGATAGAGGAGAGTTTGTTTTTGATATCAAGGATGAAGATATTCATATGGCAATAGAAAAAAGATTAACAGAGTTAATAGGTGATGTGGGAAAAAAGCTTCATACTGGGCGTTCAAGAAATGATCAAGTTGCAATAGATGTTAGGCTTTATTTAAAAAAGGAAATAAAAGAAGTTAAGAGATTAATAGTATCTCTTCTAAAAAGTTTTTATAATTTAGCAAAAAATAATATAAAAACCTATCTACCTGGTTATACTCATCTTCAGCAGGCTCAGATAATAAGTTTTTCTCATTATATATTAAATTTCTTTTTTGCAATAAAAAGGGATTTAGAAAGGCTTATTGATTTAGAAAAAAGAGTTGATATAATGCCTTTGGGAAGTGGTGCAATTGCTGGTAATGCTTTTGAGATAGATAGGGAGTTTTTAAAAAACGAACTGGGGTTTATGAATATTTCACCGAATAGTATTGATGCTATTTCAGATAGAGATTTTATTGCAGAGTTTATTTTTTTTGCTTCAGAGTTAATGATTCATATTTCAAGACTTGCAGAGGATTTTATTATATATTCTACCAAGGAATTTAATTTTATTGAATTAGATGATGCTTATTCTACAGGTTCTTCAATGATGCCCCAAAAAAAGAATCCTGATTCTTTAGAGCTTATAAGGGGTAAAACTGCAAGGGTTATAGGAAACCTAATAACTATTTTAACCCTTCAAAAAGGATTACCGACAAGTTATAATAAGGATCTTCAGGAGGATAAAGAGCCTTTATTTGATACTATAGATACTATAAAGATAGTTTTAGAGGTATTAAAAAATGTTATTGATACTTTAAAGATAAAAAAAGAAAATATGTTAAAGGATATAGATTCTTTTATATATGCTACTGATTTAGCAGATTATTTAGTTAAAAAAGGTGTTCCTTTTAGAGAAGCGCATAAAATAATTGGTAATATCGTGGGTTATGCTGTTGATAATAATATAGATTTATGGGAAATACCAATAGAAAAGTATAAAGAATTCTCTCCTCTTTTTGAAGGAGATTTATATAGGATTTTTTCTCCAGAGGTTAGTACTTCATTAAGATCTATATTTGGAGGAACAGGGGAAAAATCTATAAAAAGGCAATTAGAAATTGCAGAGGAGTTTTTAAAAGGATTTGAGGGAGAGTAAGGATATATGAGTTTTGTTATTAGAAAGGCAAAGATAAAGGATGTGCCAATAATTGTTGATATAGTAAATTTTTATGCAAGACAAAGACTAATGCTTCCATTATCTTTAAATAAAGTGTATGATTATCTTAGAGATTTTAGTGTTGTTGAGGAAGATGAAGAGATTGTAGGATGTGGAGCTTTACATATTTATTGGGAAGATCTAGCAGAGATTAGATCATTGGCTGTTAGAGAAGATAAAAAAGGTAAGGGTTACGGTAAAAAGATTGTAGAGTTTTTATTAAATGAGGCAAAGGAATTGGAAATAAAAAGGGTTTTTGCTTTAACCTATCAAGTCAATTTTTTTAAAAAATTAGGTTTTAAGGAGATAGATAAAAAATCATTACCCCAAAAGATCTGGCGGGATTGTTTGGATTGTCCTTTATTCCCTAATTGTGATGAAGTTGCTGTTATAAAAGAGGTGGAATAGTATGAGGGTGTTAATAATAGGTTCAGGCGCAATAGGGTTAGGGATAGGTGCATTCTTATTAAATTCTAAAGAAGCAGATGTTTCTTTTTTAGCAAGGGATAAAACCTATCAAGCGCTTAAGAATCAATTTAGGGTATATGGTATTTTGGGAGAATATGATTTTTATTATAGGGATTATTATGTGACGGATAATTATTTTGATGAAAAATTAAATTATCAAGATTGGGTTTTAATAACAACCAAAACTTATGCTAATTTAGAGGTTAGAGATTTTTTAAAAGCAGCAAAGGAGAGTGGGTTTATTTTTGGAGATAATACTAAAATATTAATTATTCAGAATGGATGGGGCAATAGCGAGCTTTACAGAGATTTTTTTGGGGAAGATAGGGTTTTTACAGCAAGGATAATTACAGGTTTTGTTAGAGAATCTTTAAATCAGGTTAAGATTACTGTTCATGCAGACAAAATGCGTGTGGGAAATATTTTTAAGAAAGAATTATCTAAAGAAACAGAAAAAATCGTCTATTTATTAAATAAAGGTGGTTTTGATGTAGTAGTCGATAACGATGTAGATAAATACCTGTGGGCAAAACTACATTATAATATAGCATTAAATCCATTAAGTGCGCTTTTTAAGGTGCCTTATGGGTATTTGGCGGAAACTGAATATACAAGGGAGTTAATGAATAATTTAATAAGGGAAAGTTTTAAGGTTATGGAAAGTTTTGGTTTTTCTACATTTTGGGATTATGGAGATTTTTTAAAGGAGTTTTATGAGAAGATGGTTCCAGTGACATATGATCATTTATCTTCAATGCTGCAGGATATAGAGGCGAAAAAACCAACAGAGATAGATTCTTTTTGTGGAGTAATTATTAAAATGGGTGAGGAAAAAGGGATTGATGTTAGGTATAATAGAATAATTTATAACCAGATAAAATTTTTAGAATGGAAAAATAGGGGAGTTTAAAGCTATGATAAAACTTAGTTTTTTAGAGGGTAAAAATATTCTGGTTACAGGAGGAGCAGGTTTTATAGGAAGTAATTTTATAAGATTTATTTTAAATAATTATAAAGATGTAGAATTTAGATTATATAATCTAGATGTTTTAACTTATGCTGGAAATCTTTCTAATTTAATAGATATACATGATGATTCTCGCTATTATTTTATATATGGCGATATTGCCAATGAAGATTTTATTTATCAGGTAATAGGGGATTTAAAGATTGATGTTATTATAAATTTTGCTGCGGAAAGTCATGTTGATAGATCAATTCTTTCGCCCCATGATTTTATAAGAACAAATGTATATGGAACTTTTACACTTCTTGATGTAGCAAGAAAGCTATGGAAAGAAGAGGATAGAGAAGAGAAACTTTTTTTACATATATCAACAGATGAGGTATTTGGAGATTTAGAGATAGATGATCCTCCATTTACCGAGACTACTCCTTATAAACCTTCAAGCCCATATTCGGCTTCTAAGGCCTCTTCAGATCATTTTGTTAGAGCTTATGGTAGGACATATAAACTTCCTATTAATATAACAAATTGTTCTAATAATTATGGTCCTTATCAATTTCCAGAAAAACTAATCCCAACAGTTATATCAAAAATATTAAAGGATGAATATATTCCTATTTATGGAACAGGTGAGAATATAAGGGATTGGATATATGTAGATGACCATAATAGAGGGGTTTTATATGTTATTGAAAAAGGGGTAAGAGGTCAATCTTATAATATAGGAGCAAGAAATGAGAAAACAAATTTAGAAATAGTTCATAAAATTTGTGATATAATGGATGAAAAATTAAACAGAGAAATAGGAACAAGTAGAAAACTCATAAGATTTGTTAATGATAGACCAGGTCATGACAAAAGATATGCTATGGATCCAACAAAAATAGAAACTACTTTAGGTTGGATGGTAGGGGTTGATTTTGAAAATGGGATAAGAAAAACAATAGATTGGTATTTATCTAATCAAAAATGGATAGATGATATTTTAACTGGTAATTATAAAGAAAAAAATAATAAAATATTAGAGGAATTATATGAAAAGGGTCGTTGTATTAGGTTCTAATGGAATGCTAGGAAGAGATGTGGTAAGGGTCTTAGAGGAGAAAGGAAATAATTTAGAGGTTTTTAAAGCGACAAGACATGATATTGATTTTTTAGATAAAGCCAGTGTTGAGAATTTTTTTAAGAAGTATGATTTTAATTATATAGTAAATTGTATTGCTTATACAGATGTAGAAAAGGCGGAAGAGGAATATGATTTAGCATATAAGGTAAATACTGTTGGACCTTCATATCTTGCTCAAATCTGTCAGAGTTTAGGAGGAAATAAAAAATTAATTCATATTTCTACAGATTATGTGTTTGGTGGAGAGTATAAAGAAGGAGGGTATAGAGAAACAGACTCACCTAATCCAATAAATGCCTATGGAAGAACTAAATATCTAGGAGAAATGAATATAATAAATGTAATGGAGGATAACTATTATATAATAAGAACTTCATGGCTTTTTGGTAATAATAGAAAAAATTTTGTTAGAACAATTATTAAATTAGCAATGCAGGGAGAAGAGTTGAAAATAGTAAATGATCAAATAGGAAGCCCAACTTATACTATGGATTTGGCAAATGTAATATTGAAATTTATAGAAAATGAGGATTTGCCTTTTGGGATATATCACTACTCTGGCGAGGGTGAAACAAGTTGGTGGGAGTTTGCTAAAGAAATTGTTGAACTTTCAAGAGAAAAATTTAATAATATAAAGACGAAGATAATATTAGGCGTCCCAACCGAGAGTTTTAATTTTAAGGCTAAAAGGCCTAGATATTCATATTTATCAAAAGAGAAAATAAAGTCTATTTTAGGTGATAATATTGTGAAAAAATGGCAGGATTCATTGAGGGAATATTTAAATGATATTCAATTTTATATAT
>JAMORN010000208.1 GCA_027063545.1 bacterium
TCTGTATCTTCTTTTATAGCATTATATATTGCTTTTGCAGTTTTTTTTGATACCTCTTTTTCAGAGCTTGAACCACCTCCTAAAACTAAAACTTTTATATCTTTTAAATCCATTTTTAATCTACCTCTATTTTATAATACTCTTTTAATATAATTTTAAGTCTCTTTAAAATTTCATCCTTTCCAAATATTAAAATTACCTCAACTAAATCAGGGCCATGTTCCTCTAACGTAGTTGCCACTCTTATTGGCATATATAAAAATTTACCTTTAATTTTATTTTCCTTTTGAATCTCTTTTATCTTAGCAAATACTCCTTCTTTTGTCCATTCAGCATCCTTTAATTTTTTGTAAAACTCCTCTATAACAATCTTTGAACTCTCCCAATCTAAAACCTCTTTTAATTTATCATTTAATTGTGTTATATCAAATTCTTTAAAAAATACCTCAAGATATTTTACAATCTCTTCTCCAAAAGAAACCCCATCTCTTACCAGTAAAATCATCTTTTCAACTTTTTTTCTATCAGATAAGTCCCAACCTGTTTTTTCTAAAAATGGCCAAACAAACTCTATAAATTCTCTATCAGATAATTTCTTTAAATATTCTTGATTTATCCAATTTAATTTTGTAAAATCAAATACTGCTGCTGCTGAAGAAATTCTATCTATTTCTACCTCTTTTATAAGTCTCTCTTTTGAAAGTATTTCTTCTCCTGTTGGAGAACTCCAACCTAAAAGGGATAAATAATTAAATAAAGCCTCTGGTAGGTAGCCTTTTTCTTTTGCTCTTTTTACAGACACTGCACCATGTCTTTTTGATAATTTAGATCTATCAGGACCTAAAATCATTGGTATATGAGCAAACTCTGGTATTTTAACTTTATCTTCTCCTAAAATCTTTGATAAAGCCTCATATACAAGGATTTGTTTTGGAGTATTTGCTAAATGATCATCTCCTCTTATAACTAAATCTATTTTCATTCTAAAATCATCAATAACAACAGCAAAGTTATAGGTAGGAGAGCCATCGCTTCTTAAAATTATAAAATCGCTAATATTTTTTGTTTCAAAAACAACATCACCTTTAATTTTATCATTAAACCTTACTTCTCCTTCCCTAACAAAAAATCTTAAAACAGGTTTTCTCCCTTGTTCTCTTAATTTTTGCTTTTCTTCTTCAGAAAGATAAAGACATTTTCTATCATAAATTGGAGGTCTTCCCTCTTCTAAAGCCTTTTTCTTTCTCTTTTCAAGTTCTTCCTCTGTACAAAAACACTCATAAGCAAAGCCATTTTCTTTTAAAAGAGAAGCATACTTTTGATATATATCAAAACTTTCACTTTGTCTATATGGATGAAAAGGTCCACCTATATCAGGGCCTTCATCCCAATCTATTCCTAACCATTTTAAAGCTTCATAAATACCCTTTTCTGCTTCTGGGTCATTTCTATCCTTATCTGTATCCTCAATTCTTAAAATAAACTTCCCATCTTCAGTTTTTCTTGCAACTATCCAATTCAATATTGCTGTTCTTGCATTACCAAAGTGTAAATCCCCTGTGGGAGAAGGTGCAAATCTAACCCTCATTATTTATATCCTCCTATTGTATATTTTAACTCAATTCCTATATCTATTCCTTTATGATCAATATTTCCTCCATTTTCTTTTTCTGGACCTTCCCATAATTCATTTATAGATAAATTTCTTTGTGTTTTTCCTGTGGTTTCATTGGTCCATTCATAATAATAAATACCATATTTTTTATCTAGTAATGTATATTGTGTAGAAGACATATTACCTTCTAAATTTATTGCTCTTATCCAAAAGTATCCAACAGATAAAGCTATACCAATATTTGCCAGATGAAATTCATATCCAGATTCTACATTAAAACCATTATTAAATCCTGAAAAATCTACAGTTAAATTTTGAGGATTACCTTCAGAATCTATATAATCATATATAAAACTTAATAAGCTAAGTCCTCCTAAATACGAAAATTTAAAAAATAAAGTATTTTTACCAGGAACAACATCAAATCTTAACCCTAAATTTAAAAGTCCTATATTTTCTTTTATACTTAAACTATCAACTAAACTATATTTCACATTTGCTATATTACTAGTAAAATATCCACCTACATCTATTGCAAATACTTTAGATAAATAGAATAATATCCCAATACCTCCAATCCCTTTGATTAAAGGATAATTATATAAAGGATATTGTAAAGTTATTGTTTCATACTCTGTTGCTCCTGTATTTTCATTTAAATAATTAAAATAAAAAGAAAGGACAGAACTATCAGTTTCTCCATCAGGATATAAAATATTTGATTTTAGATCTGGAAATCTTTTAGTAGAAATATAAATACTAAAATATTTTCTATACTCTTTAGGTTTTTCTTCTTTTGAAATAATTTTTATAGTATCTTTTTTAGGAGGATTTTGACTTATCTTATATTTTTCTAAAATACTTTCATCAAGTAAAGGTTTTCCAAGAAGTTCTCTTGTCATGTTCTTTATAATTAAAATAAGTCCTTCCATTTTACCTTCAAATTCTCTATTGGTAATTTTCACTATCTTTCCTGTTTCTACATCAACTAATTTTAAACTTGCCACATATAAATTCCCTAACTTTTCTACTTTTCCAAAAATCATATATTGAACTCCTAAAAGTTGCCCCATCTCAACTGCACAATGTTCATCTGTACAACCAGCTGCCTGTTGAAAACCTTGTTCTTTTAAGATAGCTTCCATATTAGATCTTTCTAAAAGCTCATAGTCATTAAATTTTAAGATTTCTCCCATAACAATATTTGTTAAAGCAGAAAGCCCAGATTCATCAATACCTTTACCTTGTAAGTCTAAAACTGCAATTGTCTTTTTTTGTATCCTTTGGATTTCTTGATTAGTACTATCATTTTGTATAATTTGAGCATTTATAGAATTGTAAATAAAAATCATACCTATTATACTAAAATACATTACTCTCAGAATTTTTTTCATATTAGCCCTCCTTTTAAATATTTTTACCAGTTATAAAAATACAAAATATTTAATATTACAACAATATAATAAGTTAATTTATCTTATATCTTTACAACACCGAAAACCAACAGTAGAATATTTATTCTCTGGGAAATAACTTCTTTTTCCAAATCTACATGTGGCAATAGAAGCTGACCTAAAATTTCCCCCGAAAGCTCTAAAACTACCATCTCTTGTTATTACCCATTCTGAGAGATTTCCAATCATATCATAAGCACCCCAAAAACTTCTACACTCTTTAAACTGTCCAGATTTTGATATCATAAAAGTCTGGGTATTACATTTTCTAAAATTATATCCTCCCTTATATCCATATTTATAATGCTCTATTCCTTCGCAAGCAGATATCCATTCATCTTCATAACAAAGACGTTTTCCCACAGACGCACATAAATCCATTGCCTCATATAAAGAAATAAAACCTTTAGGTTCTTCTCCTTCTTTATTTGGCCATTCATATTTATCAATACATATTTTTTTATCCTCAACATAAACCATTTCATTAGGGCATGGATTATATAAAGATATGTAATATTTATATGTTATTGTATCTGATGAATTATTTACACTATCAATAGCAAAGAATATAATTGTACTATTAGTATCAATGGTTATTCTTTCGTATTCATATTGTTTAAAAGTTAATTCTTTAGGAATATGAAATCCTTTTAATAATAAATAAAATATTTTTGTCTTTTTTTCTATTGTTAGAATCTTAATATTAACTTTTTTATAATACATTCCCTCAGGCGGAATAATGTATACATAAGGGCCTATTGTATCCTTTAATATTATATCTGTATCAATTTTTATTGTGTCTAGCATTTTGTTTATATGTATCTTACTGGTATCTTTATAAATATTTATACTATCCTTCTTTTTTGACTTTTTAATATTTGGCTCAAATTTCTTACTTTTTTTTAATTTCTTCTTTAAATTTTTCTCATCTATATTTTTTTTCCTAAAAATCAAACTATCAACTCGTTTTTTATCATCTTTATAACTATAATCTTTTTTTCTTTTATCTATTTCTATTGTGTCCTTTAATATACTTTCTATTTTTTTATTATCTCCATTTTTATTGCATCTTCTCAAAACAAAAGATATAAATAAAATGATAAATAGTATAATAAATATCCATGTAATCTTTGGTAATTTATCTTTAGAGTTCTTATTTGCCATATTATCTATTCCCCGTACTATCTTCCAATAAAGGTTAACATAGTCCCCATCATAACTAAAATACCTGCTATTAACTTATATTTTACAAAACTTTTTTCTTTTAATATAAAATAGGAATATACTATGCCAAATACCAATGAGATTCTAAAAACTGTAAAAACTATAATAGTATTTCCTTTAGCTAAAGCTGTATACCAAGACATCGTTGCTATAAATGAAATAAACACAGGGACAATAAATTTAAATAAAGAAATTTTTTTTCTTTTTATATATAATACCTTTATCGTTTTGGGTCTAAAAATAAACAAAAAAACTACACCAAACAAAAACAATAAAAAAGAATATCCATACATATTATCAAGATAAAGCATAGCTTTTTTTGAAAGAATAGCGCTTAATGATACTGTAATACTTGATAAAATTCCA
>JAMORN010000209.1 GCA_027063545.1 bacterium
TAAAGGAGAATAAGCCTATTACATACGGATATCTACCTTTAGGCTCTTGGCTATTTGTCAATGATATAAAGAAAGTTTTAGATATTTCTATATCTGAAGCAAATAAAATATTGAAAAAATATAATAATATAGATTCTCCAGAAAGCTTAGAAACTATTCAATATACTAAAAAAAGTGGAGAAGTATCTGAAATTGAATATAAAATGATAAGAGATATAATTTATTCCAGACTTAAATATAACTTTGATTATATAAAAAAAGAATTTTTTAACAAAAATACTCTACAAAAATTGTCTATTAGTGATTTAGATAGCGGAATTGTACTAGTTGGTGGTGGTAGTAAGCTAAAATTTATAGATAACTTATTATCTAGTATTACAAAAACAAATGTGAGAATAGGAGAAGTGGAAGGCTTAAAAGGGTATGAAGAATTTTTAAAAGATCCACAATTTGCCAATGTATTTGGCGTATTAAAATTGGCTTCAAAAAACGATTCATTTAAAATAGAAAAAAAGAAGTCTGATGATGTAAAAATTGATATGCGATTGAAATCAATTTTAGATTGGATTAATAAATACTTTAGAGAAATATTTTAAAAAAAATTATATTTTGTAAATAAGGAGGTAAATTATGGATATGAAAATTTCAATTGGACTAGGAGACGAAGATACTGGACATGCTAAAATAAAAGTTATAGGTGTTGGTGGCGGTGGGGGAAATGCTATTAATAGAATGCTTGAAGAAGAGAGAATTCCTGGAGTAGAATTTATTGCTGTAAATACTGATAAACAGGCTTTAGATAAAAATATAGCTGAAATTAAAATACAAATAGGTAAAAATATTACAAGAGGATTAGGAGCTGGGTCAAAACCGGAAATAGGTAAAAAAGCTGCTGAAGAAAGTTTAGAGGAAATAAAAGGTGTTATAGAAGGTAGTGATTTAGTATTTATTACTGCAGGTATGGGTGGTGGAACAGGAACAGGTGCTTCACCTGTAATTGCTAAACTTGCTAAAGAAATGGGTATTTTAACTATAAGTGTTGTTACAACACCTTTTAAATGGGAAGGGCCTGTAAGACAAAAGAATGCTCAGTTAGGAATAAATGAGCTTAATCAATATTCAGATGCTGTTATTACTATTTCTAACCAAAAACTTATGTCTATTATTGACAAAAAGCTTCCTGTAAGAGAAGCTTTTAAAATTGCTGATAAAATTTTAAAGGATGCCACATTAGGAATATCTAAATTAATTCAGGATGTCGGTGAAGTTAATGCTGACTTTGCTGATGTTCAAACTATAATGGAAAATGCAGGAAAAGCTCATATAGGAATTGGTTATGGAGAAGGTAGTGATAAGGCTCTTCAAGCTGTTGAATCTGCTATACATTCTGATTTATTAGATAATGTATCTATAAAAGGAGCTAAAGGAGTATTAGTTAATATTATTGCTGGTCCTGATTTCTATATTGATGATCTCAATATTATATTAGAAAGAATATACAATGAAGTTGATGCTGAAAGTGATGCACATATTATTCATGGATTCTCTATTGATGAATCTTTTGAAAATAAAGTTCAGGTATTACTTATTGCTACAAAAATAGAAGGAGATTCCCAAAAAAATACAGATGAAAAAGAAAGTTTTAACTTCCCAACAAAACAACAAAGGGAGACTCCTCCTCAACAAAACTTTAATATGCGATCTAATCAAGAAACTATTGCTCCAACATTTATAAATAGAGAAGAAACACTTTCACAACAAATAAAACAAGAGAAGAATATTTTTAAAAACCAACCACAATCACAACCACAACAACCTCAACAAATACAAAGTGAAAAAGAAGAAAGTGATAATGACTTTTTATATCCTCCATATCTAAAGGAAAATTTAAATAGATATAATGAAAATAGAATATCTGTGAATAGAAATATATATAACAATTCAATGACACAGGATGATATAGAATATCCTCCATTTCTAAGAGAACAAATGGATTAAAATATTATTGATAAATAATACTCTTATTAAAAAAAGAGCCTCCTTAATTTTAAAAAAAAGGAGGCTCTTTTTTTATTCTCTTTTTAAAATAACGCAAGCAAGAGGGGGTATTATCATATTAATTGAATAAGGTTGATTATTCCACGGAATATCCTCAGCATATAAATCTGGATTTCTTATATTACTTCCCCAATATATATCCCAATCTGAATTTAAAAGTTCTTTATAAATACCTTTGGCAGGAACACCTATTCTATAATTATATCTCATAACAGGTGTAAAATTACATACAAATACCAAAAATTCGCCCTTAGAATCTCTACGTATAAAGCTAACTACAGAATTTTCAGCGTCATTACAATTAATCCATTGAAATCCATGTGGATTATAATCCTCTTCCCATAATGGTGAATGATATTTATAAACATTGAGTAAATCTCTAACATACCTATTTAATTTATGATGAGATTCATACTCTAAGAGATACCAATCTACACTTGAATTATAATCCCACTCCCTCCATTGACCAATATCAATTCCCTGAAATAATAATTTTTTTCCAGGATGTCCAAACATAAAACCTAAAGCAACCCTAACATTTGCAAACTTTTCCCAATCATTCCCCGGCATTTTTGAGATAAAATTAGCTTTACCATGTACAACCTCATCATGACTTACTACTAAAATAAAGTTCTCACTATAAGCATACATCATTGAAAAAGTCAAATCATTATGATGATATTTTCTAAATATAGGATCCTTTGATATATACCTTAAAAAATCATTCATCCAACCCATATTCCACTTAAACGTGAATCCTAATCCTCCAACGTAAGTAGGTCTAGAAACCCCCGGCCATGCAGTAGATTCCTCTGCTATCACCATGATTGAAGGAAATAAGTTATGTAATTCTTCATTTAATTTTCTCAAAAAACTTATAGCTTCTAAATTTTCATTCCCACCATATATATTTGGTACCCATCCTCCCGGAGGTCTTGAATAATCTAAATATAACATGGAAGCAACAGCATCCACCCTTAATCCATCTATATGATACTCTTGAGCCCAAAATACAGCATTTGTTAAAAGAAAATTTCTAACCTCATTTCTACCATAATCAAATACTTTTGTCCCCCAATCTAAATGTTCTCCCTTTCTAGGATCTGCATACTCATATAAAGGTTCCCCTATAAAATTAGCTAACCCATGCTCATCTTTAGGAAAATGCCCTGGAACCCAATCTACTATAACCCCTATACCATTCTGATGCATATAATCAACAAAGTATTTAAAATCTTCCGGTGTACCAAATCTAGAAGTCGGTGCAAAATACCCTATAACCTGATATCCCCAAGAACCATCAAAAGGATGCTCTGCTACGGGTAAAAGTTCTATATGAGTATAACCCATTTCTTTTATATATTCAACAAGTAAATGAGCTAATTCCCTATAATTTAAATATCCACTTTCTGGATCCTTCTCATAATTTTTTAACCATGAGCCTAAATGCACTTCATATATACTTATTGGTTCTTTTAAATAATCAATTTCTCTTCTTTTAGCCATCCACTCATCATCATGCCATTTATATTTATCTATATTATATACTATAGAAGCAGTTTTTGGCCTCTTTTCCATATAAAAACCATAAGGATCCGACTTCAATAAAAGTCTACCATCTTGTGTTTTTATCTCATATTTATATAAACTTCCTTCCTCTACTCCTGGTATAAAAATCTCCCAAACACCTGAAGAACCCAAAACTCTCATCTGATGTACTCTCCCATCCCAGTTATTAAAATCTCCAACAACACTAACTCTTTTAACACCAGGAGCCCATACTACAAAGCTTACTCCTTTAACTCCATTGACTTCTTTTATATGAGCACCTAAAAATTTATAGGCAAAGAGATTATCGCCTTTATTAAAAAGATATAAATCAAAATCTGAAACTGTAGGTAAAAATGAATAAGGATCATATATCTCCTTTGTAGTTCCATTACTATATTCTAAATACAGTCTATACTTAAAAAAAGATTTTCTATTAAAAATTCTCTCAAAAAAACCTTCAGGGTCAATTTTATTCATTTTATATTTTTTTTTCTTATCATCTATAACAAAAATATCCTTCACATAGGGATTATATGCTCTTATTACTATAAAGTTTTCTCCTCCTACTTCAATAAGATGTTGTCCTAAAATACTATGAGGATCATGAAACTCAGAATTTTTAATCTTATTAATTTCTTCTTGAGAAATAGTATTTAAAATCTTTTCCATAATATATTTCCTTTTTTATTTTTTTTCATTTCTCCATCTTAACCCACTAAGTCCGAATGCAAATATATGGGTTAATAGAAGCCAGCCTACTCCAAGAATTAATATACTTGCTATAGGATAGCCTCCATAAGGCTTTTTAAACTCACCCATCAAACTATATACTAAAGCAAAACCTAATACAACAGGTGTAATAAACTTAATACTATACATCCATAATTGTAATATTATATAATTAAAAATCTTATGAGTCTTTCCTGATAATCCTAAATTATTAACAATATGAATCTTCAATAACTCTGTTTTATAAAGCCAACCTATAATAAATGCTTCTAAAATACCAACAGTTATTAGTCCAT
>JAMORN010000210.1 GCA_027063545.1 bacterium
GCTCTAATGCTATTGCTAAACGTTTTCTCTCGCCCCCAGATAGATTTTTTACAATACCATCTCTTTTTTGTGTTAAATCTACAATATCAAGAATATCGTCAATTAATTTATTTATATAATCCTTATTATATTCAGAAGGTAATCTTAGTTGTGCTGTATAATACAAAGATTCATAAACTGATAAGTCTTCATAAAGCAAATCATTTTGTGGTAAATATCCAAATAAATGTTTTATTTTATCATAATTTTTATTTATTGATATTCCATTATATAATATATCACCTTCTGTGGGTTTTAAAAATCCGGATAATAATTTTAAAAAGGTAGATTTTCCTGCTCCAGATGGACCTATTACTGCAATGAGTTCTCCACTATACAAGCTAAAATTAAATAATTCTAAAAGTTTATCCCCTTTATAATTATATGAAATATTCTTTATTCTAAGTTCATTTCTGATTTCAACAATTGTAAGTATATCATCAGAATAAATAATCTCTATATTTCCTATATAAACTCTATCTCCACTTTTTAGATATTCCTGCTTTTTCAGTTCTTTATTATTTATATAAACAGGAGATTTAGAAGATAAAAGCTTTACAATTACATTATTTTTTTCATCTTTTTCTATTAATAGATGATTTTTAGATATATATGGTAAATCTATTCTTATATCACAATTTCTATCTCTTCCAACCACTATAGGTGTTGAGATAGCTAACTTTCTTATAAAATCTCGCTTTTTTTGATTATTATCTTTTAAAAGTCTATATAAAGCTTCCTCCTCATCAAAAGCTTTAAAAAAAACTAATTCTAAAGGTCCAACACCTATTTTTAATCCATCTTTTATTTTTAATTTGTCGTATTCTTTTCCGTCAAAATATAAAGTTTTATTAGGAACTAATGATTCTACAATAAAGCCATCTAGAGTAAATCCTATTTTTAAATGTTTCTTTGATATTAAATTAACACCTTTTATAACTATGTCATTATCTTCTGCTCTTCCTAAAGTAATTAAATTTTTATCTATTAGTTTTATATTTAAAACTTTTTCTCCTAATCTTACAATAACATACCATCTCAACTCCATATCTTAATCCTCTAAATTCTCTTCTATAATTTTTTTAACTTTTTCTATAGTCCCATTTAAATCCTGATTTACAATAAAATATTTATAATGCTTCTTTGTTTTGGCAAATTCAATTTCTTTTTTTGATATCTCAAGTCTCTTTTCAATCTCTTCAATAGTATCCCTACCCCTTTTAATAAGTCTATTTTTCAATTCCTCAATACTGGGAGGTTCTATAAATATACCTATATTATCAGGATATACTTTATCAAAATTAACTTTTCCATACACATCTATATCCATAATTACATTCTTTCCTGAGTTCAATATTCTTTCTATTTCTTTTTTAGTTGTCCCATAATAATTACCATATATCTCTTGATACTCTACCAACTGATTCTCTTTTATCATTCTTTCAAATTCTTCTCGAGTAACAAAGTAATATTCTCTTCCATGTTGCTCACCTTTTTTTCTAGGCCTTGTCGTTGTCGAAATACTAAATTCAAACTTTTCAGGAAATATCTCTAAAATTTTTTTTATTATTGTAGATTTACCAACTCCTGATGGCCCTGAAAATACAAAAATCTTTGGCATTTTCCCTCCTATTTTTTCTTCTTATCTATCATCTTTTTTAATCCATTTATCATATCTTCAATACTATAAATATAACGTTTTTTATTTATAATTAGAACTACTTTATCATCTATTATTAAAATTTTATTCATATGGCCATCCTTGATAAAAATTATTTTTGATTTTTTATTTTGTTATTGATAGAATTTACGTAAAATTATATTTTAAATATAAAATAAAAAATTTATATAGGAGAGGGGTCATAGAAGATAAAAAATTTATTAAAGAATTAAAAAGAGCTATTGCTGAAAAATTAGCTATTATAATATTTCTTGTTTTAACTTTTAGTGTTGTATTATTCAGTCTTACTTATTTATTGCTTTCTTCTCAAAATTATAGGTTATATAAAACAAAATTGACATATATAGATGCGGTATACAACCAAAGTCTTTTAAATTATCACAAAAATATCTTAAATGTAGTAACAAATGACAAATTAATATATAATATACAAAGAAAAAATATAGTAGAGCTTGTTAGATGGTTAAGTGAAATTTCTACATTAAATAATATTGATGGAGCTTTACTCTTAAACAAAAGATGGCAAATTTTGGCAAAAAACGATTTTCTCAATTTAAATAAGAAAACTTTAAAAAAATATAAAAGAATTATAAAAATTGGCTTAGATGGTAAATATTATTTTGAAATAAAAAGAGTATCTCTTGAAGATCTTGACGAAGGTCTAAAATTTAAATTATCTCAAGAGTTAGGTAAAGAAAAATATCAATCAGAAAAGCCTATAAAATATGTATATATGATCTTTAAAACTTTTCCTATTTATAATAATGCAAGTGAAATTGTTGCAACATTAATTACTGTAAATTTTATAACAACTAAAAGCGAAATAGTTAAAAATATTGAATTTTTAGAACAATTTTCTTCTATAAGTATTATTGATAATTCTGGAGACATTTTATCATTAAAAACATTTTCTAATAAATTTAATTATAAAAAATTCAAAGCTAAACTCTCCCAAACTTTAAAAAAACTAAAAGAAAATGGAAAATATAAAAATATATCATATATAGATGATGAAACTGGTTTAATTTTTTTACCATTAAAAAATGTTAATTCTCAAACAATAGGGTATATTGTTGTTGAATTATCAATAACATTTGAAAAGAAAACATTGTTGGAAATTGTTGTAATTTATGGATTATTCTTTGTTGTAGTATTAGGATTTATTATAAGCTTATATAAATACATTAATAATGATATATTCTATCCTCTAAATAGAATATCTGCTTTTATAGAGCAATTAGCCAGTGGTGATTACAGGTTGCCTGTAATAACTCCTAAAGAGAAAAATTCTAAATTTATAGAGTTATTTAATTATCTTTATAAGATAGCTCATATATTAAAGAAGTATAAGGAACCTAGTGAGGGGGGAGGTTCCTAATTTTTTTATTATATAATTTAATTAGATTATATTAAATAAATTAAAATAAAGTAAAAATTTTTAATAATATAAAATAATGAAAGAAAATAAGAATATTGTAGATTATTCTATTATTAGTCTACTTAATTCTCTTATTGCCAATACCCATGATATAGAAAAGATTATTAATGAAATTAATATTATTCTAACAACAAAATTTGATGCAGAAGATAGCTATTTATTTTTAAATAAAAATGAAAAATTATATTCATACAAAAGATCTTCAAAAAAATCTGAAAATATAGAGAATAAAATTAAAGAATTATTAAAAAGCAATATTGATAAAATTACTCTTTTTGAAAACTTTTTACTTTATATTCCTTTGATTTTCGGGAATATAAATATTGGTGGTATAATTTTACACTTAAAATCACCTATTGAATTAAATAATTCTCATCTTGAATTTTTTAATGCTCTTTCTAATTATATATCCTCTATTCTATTAACTATGATACAAAATGTTTCTTTCAAATCAGACAATGAAATTAACAAAACTAAAAAAGTAAAATTTATAAAAGGATTAGGAATATCCCCTGGAATAGGTATAGGTAAAGCATATATAAAAAGTAATAAAGTATTTATATCTTCCTATGTTCTTCAAAAAAGAACAAAAAATCCACAACAAGATTATTATAAATTACTTGCTATATTAGATCATACCTTAAAGATTTTAAAAGATATAGAACATTCTGTAAGAAATAAATTGGGGAATGATATAGCAGATATATTTTTATTTCATCAAAGTATCTTAAAAGACCCTAATTTTTTAGAATATATAAAAACTAGTATTCTTAATGAACATAAGACTCCAGAATTTGTTATAGTATCATATTTTGATGAATTAAAAACTAAATTTGAAAGTATAAATCCTCATATTTTAAGTGATCTAGAAGACATAAAAATTCAAATTTTAAATGAGCTTTTTGAAGATAGTAATAAAAAATTTAATCTTCCAAAAGAAGATTTCATATATATATGTGAGGAGTTAGTACCTTCTGATATAATAAAGATCCATAGTAAAAACTTAAAAGGAATTATAGAGAAAAAAGGTGGATTAACCAGTCATGCTGCTATCTTGGCTAAATCTTTAAATATTCCTTTAATTGTAAATATTCAGGATATATCTTATTTTAATCCCAATGATTTTATAATATTGGATAGCACCTCAGGAATGGTATATATAAATCCTGATGAAACTATAATTGAAGAATATAAAAATCTTATTACTGAAACAAAAAAAAGACTTTCTATACTAATAAAGTCTATACCTAAAGAGACATATACAAAAGATAACATAAAAATAGATGTTGGAGCAAATATAGGAATTTTATCAGAATTGGAATTTGTAAGTAAATACAAAGTAGAATACGTAGGCCTATATAGAACTGAATTTCCATTTATAGTCAGATATCAACCGCCAACTGAAAACGAACAGTTTGAAATATATAAAAAAGCTATTGAAAAAGCAAAAGTACCTA
>JAMORN010000211.1 GCA_027063545.1 bacterium
CCTCTCTCATATACAAGATAAAATAAAAATTGAAGGAATTAAATAAAAGATTTATTTTTAGGTATATGTATAATCCTCAAAACCCTTTAATAGTCCAATCAGATTATACCCTCTTTTTGGAAATATACAATCCTTTAGGCAAAGAAGCTGAGGATAAGATTAGATTATTCTCTGAATTAGAGAAGGCTCTTGATTATATTCATAATTTTAAAATAACAACCCTTTCTTTATGGAATGCTGCTAGTATTGGCTTAACATATGATAATATAATTTCTATTTTAGAAAAGTATTCTAAGTTTCCAATTCCTGAAAATGTAAGAGAGTTTATAAAAGACACATTAGATAGATATGGTATTTTAGTTATTTATAAAGATAGTAATGATAAATATATTTTAGAGGCAAAAGAAACTTATTTAATAGATGAGGTATATAATCGAAAGCCTTTCAATGAATTTTTTATAAGAAGAATTTCTGATAGTAAAGTTGAGTTTAACCCTTTTTATAGAGGAAGACTGAAGAGTGAATTTATAAAGCTTGGCTATCCAGTTGATGATAGAATTGGATTTATTGAGGGAAATCATTTAGATATTGAACTTTTAAATATAACCAAATCAGGAAAAGAGTTTAAGTTAAGGGATTATCAACAGCAGGCAGTGGATGCCTTTATAAAATCTAAAGATGATACCCAAAGCTTTGGAGTTATTGTTTTGCCTTGTGGTGCAGGAAAGACGATAGTTGGTATAGGAGTAATGACTAAAGTAAAAGAGCATACTCTTATATTGGTAACAAATATTACTTCATTAAAACAATGGAAAAGAGAAATTATTGATAAGACAACTTTGACAGAAGACCAAATAGGAGAATTTTCTTCTGAGAAAAAAGAAATAAAACCAGTAACTATAGCTACTTATAATATACTAACTTATAGAAAGAGTAAAAAAGAGGATTATAAATATTTTAATATATTCTCTGAAAACAATTGGGGGCTTATAATATATGATGAAGTCCATCTTCTTCCAGCACCTGTATTTAAGATAACCTCAGAAATTCAATCTAAAAGGCGTTTAGGACTTACAGCTACATTAGTAAGAGAAGATGGAAAGGAAGATGAAGTATTCTCTTTAATTGGCCCTAAAAAGTATGATATGAGTTGGAAAGATCTGGAATCTATGGGATTTATAGCAAAAGCAGTATGTAGAGAAATAAAGGTAGAATTGCCAGACGAATTAAAAAGAAAATATGCAACAGCATCTGATAGAGAAAAATTTAAAATAGCTTCTATGAATCCTAAAAAACTGGATATATTAAAAAAGCTTCTAGAAAAGCACAAAGATGAGTATATATTAATAATAGGACAATATATAGAGCAATTGAAATCTATTTCAAAAGAATTAGATTTACCATTAATTATTGGGGAGACTTCTGATAGTAAAAGAGAAGAATTATATGAGAAGTTTAAAAAGGGAAAGATAACAAGATTGATAGTAAGTAAAGTGGCAAATTTTTCAGTTGATTTACCAGATGCTTCAGTAGCAATTCAGATTTCGGGAACATTCGGATCAAGACAAGAAGAAGCCCAGAGATTAGGAAGAATTTTAAGGCCTAAAAAAGATGGACGTACAGCTTATTTTTATAATAT
>JAMORN010000212.1 GCA_027063545.1 bacterium
GGATACTGTAGAAGAGAATTTTGCATTTAAAAGGCAATCATTTTTAGTTATGCAGGGATATAAATACGAAATATATAGAGAGGATCAAATATGAGGTTAGTTGAGTATATTGAGGGTTTGGATATAAAAGACATTAATATAGATTTAAATATCTTAAAAAAGTTTTCCCTTTCTCCTTTAACCAAACAAAAGTTGAAAAAATTTTTTTCTGATGAACAAAATATCTATAATTTTTTTTATACTTTATTTTCTTCTTATAATCAAATTCAAAAAGATGAACTTCTTTCATTATTTTTTAGATTTTTTTTTAAAGAAGAGTCTATAGAAATAGAAGAAAATAATATTTTTTTAATTAAACATTTATGGATATATAATAATCTTAATAGTATTCCAAGAGCAGTTTTTTTTGATGATGTAAAAAGATTTTTCACTAAGTATTTTAGGAAAGAGTTCTGTATTAATAAGAAAGTTCATATAGAGAATGATTTTTTTTCTAGTGTATTTCAGGTAATAGAAAAAAGTATTATTTTAATTGAAAGTAGAGAATACAAAAATATAAAAAGCTCATTTTCTAAAAAACTTATATATGATTTAAAAAATGTTAATAGTAATGAGGATATAATACTTTTTAGTTTAAAATTTTTGGAGAATATAAGTATAATAGATAAAGAGAGAGAAATACTTTCTATAAATTATTCCTATTTAAAAGTTTACAATTCATTGAATATTTCAAAAAAGAAGAGTTTAATATTTGATTTTTTGATCTATAAGTATTTTCCTATAGTTTTTTATAAATATACTGAAAAGATAGGATTTTTTTTGACATTTTTAACTCTTAGTAAGATTAAAGTTTTTGATATGGAAAAAGTAATGGAATATATAAAAGATACCTTTATTATAGAAGATAAAAAACTTAATTCAATATATAATAGATATAAAGAAGTTATTAGCTCTTTAGGTATATATAGACAAGAAGGTAATGAATTTTTTATTAATATGATTTTTGAAGATGAAAATAAAAATGAAGAAGAAATAGAAGATAATTTCTTTTATGTAATGGATAATTTTGAGATTTTAGTTTCCTCTAAATATCCAAATGATAAGTTAGCATTTCTAGGAAGATTTACAAATTTAAAGAAAGAAGATAATGTATTAATATATGAGATTAATAAAAAAAGTATTATAAAAGGGATAAATCGAGGACTTAGTATAGATAATATTATAAATTTTTTAAAGGAAAATTCTTTAAATCCAATACCTCAAAATATTATTCATAGTATTTATGAATGGGGAAATTATGTTAATCTTGTAAGTATAGAAGAAGGAAAGTTTTTGGTTATAAAGGATAGAATGATATATGAAAAAATTATTTCTTTATTAGAGTCTTCATCTATTGAAGATTTTTCTAACTTTTTTATTTTAAAAATAAAGAAAGATGATGTATTAAGAAAATTGGAGAAGGCAGAATTAATATTTATAGAAAAAGAGAACAAAATAAACGAAGATAATATAGATATTCAAATAAAAAAAGAAGAAGATACATTTTTAAAAAAGTTTTATAATACCAATAGGTTATTTAAGTTTTCAATTCAGGATAAGATAAAAATATTGAAGTATGCATATTATAATAACTTAGATTTAGAGATAATGATTTCAACAACTATATCAAAGAAATTGAAGGATAAAAAAATAAAGGTTATGGTAGTTGATTTTGAAGGGGATTGGATTTCTCCGGATATTACATTTTATATATACGAATTGAAGAGAGAGTATACAATAAATATAAATGAAATAGAACGCCTTAGGATTATTTTTGATAATTCAAATACCTAACTACTGGAGATATCATTATGGGTGAGTTTATACATTTACATAATCACTCTATTTATTCTATTCTAGATGGAGTGGCTAGGATTTCTGATTTAGTTAACAAAGCAAAAGAATATGGGATGAGGTCTTTAGCTTTAACTGATCATGGAAATATGTTTGGTATAATGGAGTTTGTTCAGACTGCAAAGGCAGCAGGAATTAAGCCTATAATAGGTAGTGAAATATATGTCTCTCCAGGCAAGATGGAGGATAAAACAAAATCGCAGGAAAATTATTATCATTTAGTTCTTTTAGTGAAAGATGAAAAGGGTTATGATAATCTAAAAAAAATATCTTCCTTAGGCTATACAAAGGGATTTTATTATAAACCAAGAGTAGATAAAGATACATTAAGAAGATATTCAGAGGGATTAATTGCTTTATCTGCATGTATCGCAGGAGAACCCCAGAGATATATTTTAAGAGGTGATATTGAAACAGCAAAGAAAAAAATTATAGAATATAAGGAGATTTTTGGAGATAATTACTATTTAGAGATTCAAAATCACGGGCTAGAAGAGGAAAAAATAGTGAGAGAAGCTTTTGTAAAATTATCAAAAGAGTTAAATGTCCCTCTGGTAGCAACTAATGATATTCATTATATAGATTCATTTCACGCTATTATTCAAGATATAATGTTTGCAACTGAAGATGGTAAAACAATCTCGGATAAAGATAGACGTACATACCCAACAAACCAAATATACTTTAAATCCAGTGATGAAATGATAGAACTGTTTAAGGAGTATCCTGAAGCTATAGAAAATACCTTAAAAATAGCAGAAGAATGTAATTTTAATGAAATAGAAAAAGATGTTATTCTTCCTAGATTTGAAATTCCAGAGGGTTATGAAAGTGATTTTGAGTATTTAAAAGCTTTAGTATATCAGGGATTAGAGAAAAGATATTCTAATTTGACAAATGATATTATAGAAAGGGCAGAGTATGAGCTTAGTGTTATAAAGAATATGGGATTTGTAGGTTATTTTTTAATTGTTCAAGATGTAATTAATTCTGCAAGAAAGAATGGAGTTCCTGTAGGACCTGGTAGAGGATCT
>JAMORN010000213.1 GCA_027063545.1 bacterium
AGCAATGGAAGAGAATTTAAGATTTGCTATAAGAGAGGGAGGGAAGACAGTAGGAGCTGGAGTAGTAACAAAGATAATAGAATAATTATAATAAAGAAGAGGATAGAATGCTATGGGAAAGAGACAAGAAAATAGAATAAGAATAAAGTTAAAATCCTTTGATCATATTTTGATAGATAAAAGTGTAAATGATATAATAAGAAATGTAAAAATGACAGGTGCAGTGGTAAAGGGTCCTATCCCTTTACCTACTAAAAGAACAGTTTATACTGTAATTAGATCTCCACATATTGATAAACATTCGAGAGAGCAATTTGAATTAAAGATTCATAAGAGAATTATTGATATATATGAAATAACCCAACAAACTATAGAACAATTAAGAAAAATTGAACTCCCAGCGGGAGTGGATATAAAAATAGAATATTAATAAAAGCTAGAATGGGGTAGTTATAATATGAAAGGAAAAGGAATTATAGGAATAAAGGTTGGAATGACTAGAATTTTTGGTGATGATGGTACTGCTATTCCTGTTACTGTTGTATTAGCGGGTCCATGTGTAGTTTTAGAAAAAAAGACAGAAGATAAACATGGGTATAATGCGATAAAGGTAGGTTTTGATGAAGTACCTTTAGAAAAGTTAAATAAACCAGAGAGGGGTATTTTTGAAAAATTAGGTCTTGATAAGGGATATAGAAAAATTGTTGAATTTAGAGTAAATGACCCTAAAGATTTAGAGCAATTTGAAGTTGGTAAAGCTTATGATGTGTCTTTATTAGATGGAGTAGAAAAAGTTAATGTTATAGGTTATACAAAGGGAAGAGGATTTTCAGGAGCTATTAAAAGACATGGTTTTAGAAGAGGTCCTGTAAGCCATGGTTCTAAGAATATAAGAGATGTAGGGTCTATAGGTATGAGTACTTTTCCAGCAAAGGTTATTAAAGGTAAAAGAATGCCAGGAAGATATGGTAATGAAAGGGTAACTGTTAGAAATTTAGAAGTTGTTAAGGTTATGCCAGAAGACAATTTAGTTTTATTAAAGGGTTCAGTTCCTGGAGCTAATGGTAATTATATATATATAACATTTTAACAAGTAAATGGAGAGGGTTGTTATGATAGAAGCACCTTTATATTCAATAGAAGGAAAAGAAATAGGGAAAATAGAGCTTCCAGAAGATCTTTTTGGTCAAGAAGTTAAAGAACATGTTATATATGAATATGTAAAATTATATTTAAATAATCAAAGACAAGGAACAGTTAATGTAAAAGGCAGATCAGAAGTTTCATATTCTACTAGAAAAATTTATTCTCAAAAAGGTACAGGTAGAGCAAGACATGGTGCTATAAGTGCTAATATTTTTGTAAAAGGTGGAAAGGCTCATGGACCTAAACCAAGAGATTTTTATGTTAAAATACCAAAAAGATTAAAGGAAACAGCTTTAATATCTGCATTTTCACAAAGAGCAAAAGAGAATGCTATAAAGATAATTGAAAATTTAAAGTTTGATAACATATCTACAAAGAATATGAATAAGCTATTAAGAACAATTGTTCCAGAAGGGACAATACTTTTAGTATTAGATTTTTGGGATGAAGAGAATAAAAAATTATATTTATCAGGTAGAAATTTACCATATTTAGATATAAGACTTGCTCAAGATGTAAATGCTTATGATGTTATTAAAAACAAGTATTTAATTTTTAAGAAGGAAGTTATTGATAGTATAGTAAATGAAGAAACAGAAACTGGAGTAGAAGATGAAGCGTAATCCTTTACATATAATTAAGGGAGCAATAGTAACAGAAAAGACTACATTAATTAGGACATTAAATAATTGGTATACTTTTAAAGTATCCAAAGATGCAAATAAAGAAGAAATAAAGCAGGCTATAGAAAAATTGTTTAATGTAAAAGTTGAAAGGGTAAATACTGTTAATTATAAAGGAAAGAAGAAAAGATTGGGAAGATTTATTGGTAGAACATCAGGTTATAAGAAAGCATATGTGAAATTAAAAGAAGGATATGTAATATCTCAATTTGAAGGAACATAAAAGGGAGAAATGATATGCCAACATTAAAGACATACAAACCAGTAACACCAACTTTAAGATTTACTGTTTTAGTTAATAAAAAAGATTTATGGCAAGGTGGTCCAGAAAAGTCATTAGTTGAAAAGATAGATAGATCTTATGGAAGAAATCATCATGGACATATTACCTCAAGAGGAAGAGAAAGAGGGAATAAAAAATTATATAGAATAATAGATTTTAAGAGAGATAAATTAGATATTCCAGCAAAGGTAGTTAGAATAGAATATGATCCAAATAGAACAGCATTTATTGCTTTAGTAGTTTATGCGGATGGAGAAAAAAGATATATAATTGCTCCTGAAAATATTAAAGTAGGTGATACTATAATATCAAGTGATAATCCTGTTGAAATTAAAACAGGAAATGCTACTCTTTTAAATAATATACCTGTAGGTACTTTTGTTCATAATATAGAATTATATCCTGGTAAAGGTGGGCAAATAGCTAGAGCCGCAGGAACATATGCACAAATAATGGGTAAAGAAGGAGAATATGTAATATTAAAATTACCATCTGGAGAATATAGAAAAATTTTTTATAAATGTAGAGCAACAATAGGAATTGTTTCTAATGTCCAGCATATAAATGAAAGTTGGGGTAAAGCAGGTAGAAGTAGATGGCTTGGATGGAGGCCAATTACAAGAGGAGAAGCTAGAAATCCAGTTGATCACCCATTGGGAGGTAGGACAAGAGGTGGTAGAATACCAGTTTCTCCTTGGGGATGGCCAACTAAAGGAAAGAAGACTAGAAAGAATAAGGTTACAGATAAATTTATAATAAGAAGAAGAAAAGGATAAAGGGAGAATAGTCTATGGCTAGATCATTAAAGAAAGGACCTTTTGTCGACGGACATTTATTAAGAAAGGTGTTAAAGTTAAACGAAAAGGGAGAAAAAAAAGTTATAAAGACTTGGTCTAGAAGATCAACTATAATACCAGAATTTGTGGGACATACATTTGCTGTATACAATGGTAAACAATTTATTCCTGTTTATGTTACAGAAAATATGGTAGGACATAAGTTAGGAGAATTTGCATTAACAAGGACATTTAGAGGGCATGGTGGTAAGTTAGCTGAAAGATTAAGAAAACAGGGGAAATAAGAATTAAATAGGAGATAACTAATATGGCTGAAGTAAAAGAAGTAAAAAAGGCTAGAGCAGTATCTAAATATAATAGATTATCACCAAGAAAAGCTAGATTAGTAGCTGATTTAATTAGAGGAAAACATGTACTTGAGGCTTTAAAGATACTTTATGGTATAAATAATAAACCAAAAAGATTTATTGAAAAAACTTTAAAGAGTGCAATTGCTAATTTTAAAAATAAATATCCTGACTATAACGAAGAAAATTTGTATATTTCAGAGATATATATAGATGAAGGACCTAGATTAAAAAGGTATAGACCAAGGGCTATGGGTAGAGCTTATCCTATAATAAAGCCAACAGCTCATATTACTGTTGTTGTATCACCAATAGAAGAAAAGTAAAATTAAAAAGGAGTAAAAAAAGTGGGACAAAAGGTACATCCGATAGGATTTAGAGTAGGAGTTACAAAACCTCATTTTTCAAGATGGTATGCAGAAAAGAAAGATATACCAACGTTGTTGGAAGAGGACAGAATTATTAGAGATTATATTAACAAAAGATTTGAAAAAGCAGCTATATCTAGAATTTATATTGATAAAACAAATTCTAGAATAGATATATATATTCATACAGCAAGACCAGGAGTTATAATAGGTAAAAAAGGCGCAGAAGTAGATAAATTAAAATCTGAATTAAAGAGACTTATTAATACAGACAAGGAGATAAGAGTAAATATAAGAGAGATTAAAGTACCAGAATTAGATGCAGTTCTTGTAGGAAAGACAATAGCAGCTATGATTGAAAAAAGAATGCCTTTTAGAAAGGTAATAAAAAGGGCTGTATATAATACAATGAAGGCAGGGGCTAAAGGAATAAAGATCAGAATTAGTGGGAGATTAAATGGTGCTGATATGGCAAGAGCAGAAACTATAATGGAAGGTAGAGTTCCTCTTCAGACACTCAGAGCAGATATAGATTATGCTTTAGTAGAAGCTTTTACAATATGGGGTGTTATAGGTATAAAAGTTTGGATATATAAAGGAGATATTTTAACAAAAAACAAATAATAATGGAGAGAGAAAATGTTAGCACCGAAAAAAATAAAATGGAGAAAACCACATAGAAGGTATCCTAAAGGTACAGAACATTTTAGAGGTAATAGAGTAGTTTTTGGGGAATATGGATTACAAGCAATAACTAATGGTTGGATTACTGCTAATCAAATAGAAGCAGCAAGAGTTGCATTAAGTAGAAAATTAAAAAAGTCTGGAAAAATTTGGATTAGAATCTTCCCAGATTTATCATTAACTAAAAAGCCTGCAGAAACAAGAATGGGTGGAGGAAAAGGAGCTCCTGAAACGTGGGTA
>JAMORN010000214.1 GCA_027063545.1 bacterium
TAACTTTTTTGCAAATTCTTCATAGGACCATATTTTCCCAATAGAGAATTGGCTAATAGGAAAATTCTGACAATAAACACAAGATGATATACAATTTGAAAAAAATACTGTGCCTGAACCATATATACCAGAAATAGGAGGTTCTTCACCTTTATGAAGATTAATAGATGCGATTTTTAATTCTAATTT
The DNA here is from genome assembly GCA_027063545.1 of bacterium. Classification (GTDB taxonomy): domain Bacteria; phylum JAMORN01; class JAMORN01; order JAMORN01; family JAMORN01; genus JAMORN01. Next base: position 190 of record JAMORN010000214.1, read on the forward strand.
AGTTTTACATCTTCCAATAGAAGTATATCTATTAATTTTACACTGATTAGGACAAATATCACATTTTTTGTATCTTTTTTCAAGAATTTCTATAGCATTATCAATATAAGGTATTTTATGTCTCATAATTATAATAAAAAGCCTACCCCCATCACTTCTTAAGATGAGAGTAGGCTCTTTTTTTTATATATTTTTTCCAATTATATTAAGTTTACTATTTAGACTTTAATTTTAATACAACAAAAGAAGTTTCTCCATTTCTTGATATAAGTAGTGCTATAGCATCTCTATTTTTATATTTATCTATAATCTTTTTAAAGCTATCTACACCCTTTATTTCTTCCTGATTTATTTGAAGAATTATATCTCCAGGCTTTAATCCAGCTTTATCAGCTGGAGAATTGGGTTCAACATTTACAATAACTACACCATTATTATCTTTAGCATTTTTAACACTAACACCTATTATATTTGAATAAGTTTGTTTGTTATTACCATTAGTAGCTATCTTTTCTTTTTCTTCTCTTTCGCCGAGTTTTCCTTTTAATTCAATAATTTTTCCATTTCTTAATACTTTAATAGTAAATTCAGTACCAGGAGAACTATTACCTACTAGATTTCTTAATGTACTCATATCAGCAATTTTTTTACCATTAAATTCTATAATTATATCTCCAGGTTTTAATCCAGCTTTATCAGCAGGAGAGTTTTTAAACACTTTAGCAACCAATACACCTTGTTTTTCTTTTAATCCAAATGCCTTTACTAACTCATCAGTAAAAGGTTGCATTCCTATACCAAGCCAACCTCTTGAAACTTTTCCCTTTGTTATTAAATCATGCATTACCTTTTTAGCCATGTTTATAGGTATTGCAAATCCTATTCCTTGATATCCACCACTTTTAGAAACAATCGCTGTATTTATTCCAATTACTTCTCCTTTAAGATTAACTAAGGGACCTCCAGAATTTCCAGGATTTATGGCAGCATCTGTTTGGATAAAATTTTCATATAGATTCATAGATAGATTCCTATGTAATGCAGATACTACACCTGTAGTAAATGTATGAGGAAAACCTAATGGAGCTCCTATTGCACAAACCCATTCACCAACTTTTAATTTATCAGAATCGCCCAATTTGGCTACTTTTAATTTTACATTTTTAGGATCAATTTTTACAACAGCAACATCACTAGCAGGATCAGCTCCAACAACCTTTCCTTTAAATTCCTTTTCCTTATCACATATTTTTACAACAACCTTTATTTCATCAGCATCTTTAACTACGTGATAATTTGTAAGGATATATCCATCTTTACTAACAATAATACCAGAACCTAAGCCTTCTTGTTTATATTTTCTAGTTCTAGGCTTATTATTCTTTGGATTAGGAATTCCAAAAAATTCATCAAATGGAAATTCAAAAAAAGGCATTACTGGCACATTAATAGTTTTTTCTGTATATATAGAAACTACTGAAGGAATTACTTCTTGAGCAACAGAAGTAAATATATCGTTTAAAGCCTTTGCTATATCAATTTTATTATCCAATATTGCATTTTTGACCTTTACACTAGAGTTAGAAGTAGTCTCTGCTTTTGAAACTTTTGTTTTATCAAAACACGCTGTAGTATATATACCTATAATAAAACCTAAAAAAACTCCCCCAAGGAGAGTTCCTTTAAATTTTTTATTTATATCCATTTTATTAACCCCTTCTAGGATTAATCTTTAATCTCTATTTCTTTTAATCTTAATTTTTTACCATATCTTTCTCTCATGTAATACAATTTAGCTCTTCTAACCTTATGACGTTTTAATACCTCAATTTTTAATACTAAAGGTGAATGAAGAGGAAAAACTTTCTCAACGGCCATTTCTCCTGGATATGTTTTTCTAACGATAAAAGAAGCATCAGTTGTATTCCACTTTCTAATACCAATTACCATTCCTTCAAATATCTGTTCCCTTTCTTTATCACCTTCCTTTATCTTTTGATGTACTCTTACGATGTCTCCAGGTCTTAATTTAGGTAAATCTTTTTTTAAATAAGTTTCTTGTACTTTTTTTAATAATTCACCCTTATTTATTCTCATCCTCTTCTCCTTTTTTTGTTATAATTTTAGTTAAAAATTTACTATATAAATCAGGTCTATTCTTTAAAGTCTTTAATATCCTATTTTTTAATTGCCATTTTTTTATTTCTTTATGATTGCCTGTTAAAAGTATTTTAGGCACATCTCCTAATAAACTAAAATTTCGTGGCCTTGTATATCTAGGAGTATCAAGTAAATAGTCGTACATAATAGCATCTTCTAAAGCTGATTCCTTTGTATTTATAACTCCATCTATTAGTCTTATTATGCTATCCATAATAACCAAGGCAGCAATCTCACCACCTGAAATAATATAATCTCCGATAGATATTTCCTCATCTACATATTTTTCTATAATTCTATTATCAATTCCTTTGTAATGCCCACATATTATACTAATATTTTTTTTCTTATTTAAAAGACCTAAAACTTTCTCCTGTGTAAAAACATCTCCATTTGGAGATGGATAAATTACATAATCATTTTTTTCTAAATTTTGTTCTAAAGCATAATATAAAGGCTCAACCCTAAGAAGCATTCCTGGACTGCCACCATACTCTTCATCATCTACTTGTTTGTGCTTTAAAGGTGTATAATCTCTTATATTAATTATCTCAATACTAACCAAACCTTTTTTTATTCCTTGCTTTACTATACTATAATCTTTAAAGGCATCAATAAAGTTGGGAAATAATGTAAAAATTTTAAATTTCATTAAAACCTTTATTATCTATATATATTTCTTTATTCTCTCTATTTATTTCTTTAAATATTTCATCTTGAATAGGAATAAAAAATTCCTTATCCTCATCTTCTGTTACACATCTAAAAATTCTTTGTTTACCCATAGGTTGAACATCAACTATATAACCTAATATCTCGTTAGTTTTATAGTCGATTACTCTATAACCTATATACTTAACAGGACTATCACTCTCCTCATAATATCTATAAAAATCTTTTAACTCTACTAATAATCTTACACCTCTTAAAATTTGGGCAGTATCTATATCGTTTATGTCAGAGAGCTTCACTATAAAAACTCTACCTTTTTTCTTATAAAAATCTTCTATTTTGTGTTTTTTGACTCTTCTACCTAATTTTAAAAATACTTCTTCAACCCTTTCTAAAAGTACTTCTAAATCATCAAAATAACTTAAAATTTTTAAATATCCTTTTAATCCTTTGGGCTTAGATATCTCTCCAATCTCTATTTTTTCATTTTCCATTATTTTTTAGATGTATATTTAATTTCATGAACCTTTTTAAGAACTCCAGCTTTTCTCAATATACTTCTGGCTGTTTCTGTTGCTTGAGCACCTTTTAATAACCAATCTACAGCTTTTTCTACGTCTACATGGAAGATTTCTTCTTCATTATTTGCCATCGGATTATACCATCCTATTAAATCAATATACTTTCCATCTCTTTTAGCTCTAGAGTCAGCAACAACAATTCTGTAAAATGGTCTATGTTTCTTTCCCATTCTCATGAGTCTTATTCTTGTTGCCATATAAACTTCTCCTCCTATTTTTTCATATAGTTTATTTAAAGTTTAAATCCTGGTATATTAAACATTCTATTTAAGTCAAACATTCTACCTTTTTTCATTAATTTATTCATTTGCTTTATCATTTTTTTCATTTCAAAAAACTGCTTTAAAAGCCTATTAACTTCTTCAACAGATGTTCCAGAACCCTTAGCTATTCTTTTTTTTCTAGATCCATTTATTATTTCAGGTTTTCGTCTTTCTTCTGGAGTCATAGAAAGTATAATAGCCTCAATCCTTTTAAAAGCCTTAGGATCTACTTCTACGTTTTTAATTTGGCTTCCTAATCCTGGAATCATTTTTAATATATTTTCAATAGGACCCATTTTTTTAATAAATTGAAGCTGTTTTAAAAAGTCTTCTAGATCAAATTTATTCTTTTTTAACTTTTCTTCTAACTTCTTAGCCTCTTCCTCTTCAATAGCCTCTTGTGCTTTTTCCACTAATGTAACAATATCTCCCATTCCCAATATTCTTTGTGCCATTCTATCTGGATGAAATACCTCAAGATCATTTAATTTCTCTCCAGTAGATACAAAAAATATTGGTTTACCTGTAACTTTTACAACACTTAAAGCACTACCACCTCTTGAATCAGCATCAGCTTTTGTTAATACTGCACCTGTAAAGTCTAAATATTTATTAAATTCAGTAGCACTTTTTACAGCATCTTGTCCAGTTAAGGC
>JAMORN010000215.1 GCA_027063545.1 bacterium
TCAAGAAATTATTTAGTTCATCACAATGTTATATGGAATATAAAGGGGAGTGGTATAAAATTTAATCAACCAGCAATAAATAATAGGGCTTATAATAATACTATTTTTAACACAAAAGGAATGACCACTTATTTAAGCCCAAATTTTGATACAATTCCTTCTTCTGATTGTAAATTTTATAATAATTATTTAGATGTAGATGTATTGCAAGCTGATTGGCTTGATGCTCAAAATAATATTAGTGATCCAACCGACTATTTGGTTGATAGATCTAATAACGATTTTCGTCCTCTGAGTAATTCTCCTTTAATAGGAACAGGTAGAGCAATAGATGAGATTGGAATGCCTGAAGGATGCGATGTTGGAGCATATCAATTGTATGATAATTGGACAGTTGGGCCATATTCCGAAGAAGCAGATGAAAATAGTACTTCCATAAAAGAGTATAAAATAGATTTTTCAAATTCAAAAGAATATTTATATCCAATCCCTGTTTTAGATACATTATATATAAATAATAAAGATAATTTTCTTCTGTATAGTATATTTACTCAGGGAGGACGTTTAGTAAAAACAGGTTCTATAAAGACAAATAAAATAAATATGTCCCATTTAAAAGCAGGAATATATATTATTATATTAAAAAATCTTAGAGAAGTAAAAAGATTTAAAATATATAAAACTGATAATTATTAATAATGAATGAGGGAAGAGAATATCAAAAAAATTTCTCTTCCCTTTAACATATAAATAACATTTCTCTATACTTTGGTAGAGGCCAATAAGCATCATCAGTTTCTTTTTCAAGATTATCTACAACTTTTCTTAAATCATTCATTGCCGGTAAAATTTTATAACAGTAATACTCGGCTTTCTTTTGTATATCTTTTTCTTCTCCTATATCAGTAAGAAGATTTTCAAGTTTTTCAATTTTATCTAATAATTCTTTTACATTATTTGAATATTGTTCTAATAATTTTTTATTATTTTGTATTAATTCGTTATTTAGATTGGCAGCAATAAGTGATGAAATATTTTGAGCAAGTTCTTTTTGATATCTTTGAACAACAGGAAGAATCATAGTTTTTGCAATCATAAGAGCAGTTTCAGCTTCTATATTGAGTAGCTTAGAATATTGCTCTAAATAAATATTATATCTTGATTCAATTTCTTTTTTTGAGAGAACTCCAAATTTAGTAAAAGCTTCTATATTTTTTTTAGATATTAGAGCTTTTAAAGCTTCAGGTGTTGTTTTATAGTTAGGAAGACCTCTTCTTTTAGCTTCTTCTTCCCACTCAGGAGAATAATTATTTCCATCAAATAAAACTGGTTTTGATTCTTTTATTGCTTCTCTGAGTACTTTCATAACAGCTTGATTTAAATCCATTCCTTGATTTAAATTATTTTCTATTTCGTTTGCAAATTCATCAAGAATATTAGCTACAGCTGTATTAATAGCAGTATTAGCTGGAGCTATTGACATAGAAGAACCCACAGCTCTAAATTCAAATTTATTTCCTGTAAATGCAAAAGGAGAAGTTCTATTTCTATCTGTTACATCTTTTAAAATTATAGGCAATTTTGAAATTCCAAGTTGAATAATTTGTTCATCTGTATATTCTACTTTTTTATTATTAACTATTGCTTCAAGTATTTGAGTCAATTGTTCACCAAGATATACAGATATTATTGCAGGGGGAGCTTCATTAGCACCGAGTCTATGATCATTACCTGCACTAGCAACACTAGCTCTAATTAAATCACCATATTTATACACAGCTTTAATAGTAGCAACTAAAAAGGTTAAAAACTGAAGATTTTCATGAGGTGTTTTACCTGGATCAAGAAGATTATTACCTTCAGAATCAGATAAAGACCAATTATTGTGTTTCCCAGATCCATTAAGCCCAGCAAACGGTTTTTCATGTAAAAGTAAAACAAAATCATATTTTGCTGCGATCTTTTTTAATACTTCCATTATGAGTTGATTATGATCATTTGCTATATTTGCTTCTTCAAAAAGTGGTGCTATTTCAAATTGAGCAGGAGCTACTTCATTATGCCTTGTTTTTACAGGAATACCAAGTTTATAAAGTTCTCTTTCCGCTTCTTGCATGAATGCTAATACTCTTTCTTTTATAGAACCGAAATAGTGATCTTCCATTTGTTGCCCTTTAGGAGAAGGTGCACCAAAAAGAGTTCGTCCTGTTAATACTAAATCAGGTCTTTTATAATAATAAGCTTTATCAATCAAAAAATATTCTTGTTCGGCACCAACTGTAGGATAAACTCTTGTAGCAGTATTATTCCCAAAAATTCTTAAAATTCTCAAAGCAGTTTTATTTATTGCTTCTATTGAACGTAAAAGAGGAGTTTTTTTGTCAAGAGCTTCTCCATTGTAAGAGAGGAACATTGTAGGAATACATAAAGTAGCTCCATTGGCGTTCTCAACTATAAACATTGGAGAAGTAGGATCCCATGCAGTATATCCTCTTGCTTCAAAAGTAGATCTTAGTCCTCCAGATGGAAAACTTGAAGCATCAGGTTCACCTTGTCGAAGATTTTTACCAGAGAATCTATAAATAGGTATTTTATTTTTATCAAAATCAATGAAACTATCGTGCTTTTCTGCTGTAAGGCCTGTCATAGGTTGAAACCAATGTGTAAAATGTGTGGCTCCTTTTTCTATAGCCCATTCTTTTACCCCATGCGCAACTGCCTCAGCAAGTTCTTCATCAATTACTCCGCCTTCGTCAATTATTTTTTTTAGTTTTTTATAAGCTTTATAAGGAAGATATTTTATCATAGTAGATTCATTAAAAACATTAATACCAAATATGTCAATAATTCCATTGGCTAATTTTTCTTTATTTTGAATATATTTTGTTATATTTCTTTGCAAAACTTCTTTAAAAGCTTCTTCTCTAGCATTCATATTTTAAACTTTCCTCCTTTAATAGATTTAATATTTGTCTCATAAAAAATAATAATTTATTATCGTTTTTGAAAACTTAAATTTAAAAATATGCTAACACTAAAAGTTTTATATGAGATCAGCAATGATAAAGTAAATAGTTTATAGATTTTTAATATTCCCAAAAAATTAGCTTTTTATAAACTGCAGTTTCTCATATCATTTTAGAAGAATAAAATTTTTCATCTGAGAGAAATCTTTTGTTTCTATTTTATAGTAATATATACCACTTGATAATTTTGAAGCATTAAAACAAGTAGAATGTGTACCAGCTCTTACATTCCCTTTAAATATTGTTGTTACATATTCACCTACAACATTAAATAATGTAATCTTTACAAAAGTATTTTTTGGTACATAAAAACTTATAATTGTAGATGAATTAAATGGATTTGGATAACTATCATACAATTTATATTTAATAGTTTTTTGTTGAGAAATATTTTTTTCAATAGAAAGAGTACTTCGTAAAGAATTAAGATATGAAATAATCCATGTCTGCATCCCCAAAGAGTTATTCCTTTAACTCCAAGATATTCATAAAGTATAGGAAAAACTCTCTTATATTCTCGTAATTGCTCTTCATCATCAATGCCATCTATATCTAATTCAGTCACATAAATAGGTAACCCTGTTGATGCTAATAAGTCTAGACATTGTTTTAAAGTAGATTTAGAAGCATATTTAGTAGTAAAAGCATGTCCTTGGACACCAATGGCATCAATTAGATTTCTTTCTTTAAGAAGATTTATTATATTTAAATACTCTTGTGTTGTTTGAATACTTCCTATAATACCGTAATCATTTATCATTAATGTTGTGTTTGGAAATATTTCTCTTGCTAATTGAAATGCATTTATAACCCAATCCCATCCAGTAGCTCCTTCTCCTCCAAGAGCAGATTTATATTCTGGTGGTTGATGTAAAGGTTCATTAACAACTTGCAAGAGATCAATATCTGGATATCTATCAGCAACAGCTTGAAACCATTCTCTTATTTCTTCCAGTTTTTCTTCATCAGACAAATTATCATCATTCATCCATTGAGGTTGTTGGGAATCCTATACTAAAACATGGAACATAAAAGGAAAATTATTAGTTTTTCCTAAATTATAGGCTAGGTCTAAAGAGTTTCAATTTATTATATTTCTTGTTGTTTCAACAGATCTTCATTTCCCCGCGTTTTCAGGTGTAACTTGGTTCCAATATTTTTTAAAATTACTTTTTAAATAACTACTATATCTTCTGTTTTTAATATCTATTTTTTTCCATTTAATCAATTATTCCCTTCATTATTTATGTATATAAATTAAATAATTATCATAATCTTATATAAGTCCCCATATAGTATCAATCCCCAATCTTTCTATATTTTCTTTTTTGAACACTTGAAGTGAAATTACTATATTTTTTTGTTTATTTAATATTTTTTGTAACGTTTTTAAATTCAATTTTATATATTATCAAGTTTTTTTATCAACTCCTCATCATTTTTATATTTAAATGAATTTATATAAAT
>JAMORN010000216.1 GCA_027063545.1 bacterium
GTTTTTAAATAGATTAAAAGAAGCAAAAGAAAAAGGAGAAGAGGTAAATTTAATTGGACAATTTGGGGTTGGTTTTTATTCTGTTTTTATGGTTGCAGAAAAAGTTGAAGTATATTCAAAAAGTGCCAAGAAAGATACTCTGGGTGTAAAATGGGCCTCTACAGGAGAAGAATACTTTGAGGTTGAAGATTATCCTGAAAAAAAAGATATAGGAACAGAGGTTAAAATATACTTAAAAGACGATGCTCTAGATTACCTAAAAGACACAAAAATAAGACAAATAGTAAAAAGATTCTCTGATTTTATTGAATATCCTATATATCTAACAGTTGATAATCAAATAAAAGAAGAAAAATTAAACTCTCAAAAACCAATATGGTTAAAGAAAAAAAGTGAGATTACAGAGGAAGAATATAAAGAATTTTATAGATACTTTACCTATGATATTAATGATCCTTTTAAAATTATACATTTTTCTGTTGAGGGACTTGTTAATTTTACAGCCCTTCTTTATATTCCAGAAAAACCTATTTTTGATTTATTTAATCCAGACTATAAATATGGACTCTCTTTATATGTAAAAAAGGTATTTATCACTGATAAAAGTGATTTTCTTCTTCCTAAATACCTTAGATTTGTTGTTGGAATTGTAGAGTCTGAGGATATTCCTCTTAATGTATCAAGGGAAATGGTACAAAGTTCTAAGGCCGTACAAAAAATAAGGGATAATATAATTTCAAAAATTTTATCTACTCTTAAAGATTCTTTAATCAATGAAAGAGATAAATATACTTCATTTTTTATTGAATTTGGAAGTGTACTAAAAGAGGGAATTCATTTTGATAACAAAAGAAGAAAAGAGATTGCTGATTTAATGCTATTTCATTCTTGGAAAAAAGAGACTTCATATTTAACATTAAAGGAATATGTAGATAGTATGAAGGAGAATCAAGAATATATATACTATCTTGCTGGACCAAATATAGAAGAACTTATTAACTCTCCCCATCTTGAGATATTTAAAGAAAAGGATATTGATGTGCTACTTTTGGATGACTCGATTGATGAGTTTATTATTGAAGATTTAGAAGAGTATAATGGTAAAAAATTTAAGAATATAAATAAAACAGATCTATCTGAACTTGAAGATAAAGAGAAAAAACATGAAATAGAACATAAAGAAGAAGAAAATAAAGATCTCCTTAATCTTATAAAAATTTATCTACAAGATTATGTTAGAGATGTAAGGCTTTCATATAGACTAAAGGAAAGTCCATGTGCATTGGTGGTTGATGAAGGTGATTTAACAGTTTATATGGAAAAAATACTTAAAAGATTAAACAGAAATATTCCTCCTCAAAAGAAAATTTTAGAGATAAATCCAAATCATCCTTTATTTGAAGCAATGGTTAAAAGATTCAAAGAAAATAAAGAAGATCCAATATTAAAAGATATTGCTTTTATATTATACCAAGAAGCCCTTTTAATTGAAGGTGGAGAAGTAGAAAATCCCGTGGAACTTTCCAAAAAAATGGCAGATATTATGATAAAAGCTTTGAAAAAATAATTTTTATAAAAGATAAAGAATAATTATTTTTAAATTAGTTTAAATAGGAATAAAAATGAAGAAGGAGTTTCTTTAATATGAAAAGACTAAGAGGTTTTATATTACTTATATCTATATTAACTATAACCCTTACCTTAAAAGATACAACAATATTTAGTGGTATTTTAACTACAACAGATAATAATTCTTATTCCTTCAAAACGGTATTATTTAATGATACAGATATAATACTTGTAGAAAAAAACTCTTCTAGTATGTTGATTCCTTTATCTGATATTTTATCCCTTCAAATTATAGGTATTGATAGCCAAAAAGTTAAGTTGTTTGCAAAATTAAAAAATAATACTATTGATACGTTCTGTTTAAAAAATAATATTATTATTTCTTTAATAGACAAAGAAAATAAAAAAATAGGTGATTTTAATATTTTAAATATTAAATATATATCTTTTGAAGATACATTAATAAAAAAAGATTCAAATGTTTCATCTAATAGCAGTGTTGAAAAAATTAGTGTTTTTAATAGGAAGGATACTACCATTACCTCACAGAATAGTCAAGCTACAAATATAGACAGTTTAAAAGTTGTTGACTCTCTATTAACTAAAAAAATTGATACCTTAAAAAAAGAAGTAGACTCTTTATCGTCTTTAAAAAATGATTCATTTTCTATAGCAAAAACAAAAGCAACAGAATATTCAGAAACTGAATATCAAACTCACCAATCACAAGCTCAAGGAGATAATTCTTCTCAATATATATCTCAGAAGCAAGAAAAACAAGAAGACCAACCAGAAATTACATATAAAGAAGATTTAATTAAACAACAAAATTATGATAAGACACAGTCAAAAACTTCTTATGAATTTACTACTTCCCAGATTTCTCATAAAAAATCATACTATTATGATCCTGTAAAGATTGAATATAATAAAGGATTACAACTATATAGAAAAAAACAATATAGAAAAGCTATCTCTATTTTTGAATCTCTTCTTAATAAATATCCAAATCATAAACTAGCACCTAATTTTCAATATTGGATTGGTGAATGTTTATTTAAATTAAAAGATTATAATAGGGCTATTAACTATTTTAGAAATGTTTATTTATATACAAATTCGTGGAAGAAAGATGATGCTGCTATTATGATTGCAATATCTTACTATAAAATGGGAGACATTGAAAAAGCAAGAGCTGAATTTAAAAGTTTTATATACAAGTATCCTGATAGTGAATATATAAAAATTGCAAAACATTATTTAAAAAAGATAGGAGAATGATGTGATTAGAATTTTTTATTTTTTTACGATTTTAATTATATCAAGCTTTAGCTTATTTAATTGTTCTTCAAAAGTTGTAAATAAAAATAAAGAACCTATAGATAAGATTCTCAGTAAAACCAAAAAGTTATTTTATAAAGAAAAATTTTATAAAGTAATTACGTATTTAGAACCTAGAATAAATAGATATAATGGAGAAAAAAAATTAGATTCTTTAATGTATTTTCTAGGCATTGCCTATTTAGAGGAAAAAGAATATGAAAAAGCAGAAAATGAGTTTAGAAAAATAACTCAAATTTTTAGAGAATCCCCTCTTAGACCTTATGCTCAATATTATTTAGCTCAAGTATATATGAGAAGACTTCCTGATCCTCAAAGAGATCAAACTATTACTAAAATGGCTCTTAGAGAACTTATGTTCTTTACAGAACTTTATCCTGATCATCCTTTAATTTCTTTGGTTAAAGAGGATATAAGAATATGTAGAAATAATCTTGCTCAAAAAGCTTATCTAAATGGATACTTCTACTACAAAACTAAAGAGTATTCGGCTGCTAAAATATATTTTCTTGATGTAATTAATGAATATTTTGATACAAAATGGGTTGACAACGCCACTGCTAAATTAGTATTATGTTATATATACTTAGATGATATAGATAATGCTAGAAAATATTATGAACTATTAAAAACATTAAAATTAGATAAGCAATCAAAACAAGATTATAAAAAAATTAGATTATTAATCAAACAAAAAGGGATAAAGCTATGAAGATAGTATTATTTGGTGGTAGTTTTAATCCTATTCACAGAGGTCATATAAAATTAGCTGAGGAAGCATTAAATTTTATAGGTGGAGATATATTATTTTTTATTCCAACTTATCATCATCCTTTTAATAAAAAAGTTGAGGTAAAAAAAGAAGATATCGTAAATATGATAAGACTTGCTTTAGAAGAATATAAAAATCCTAAATTTAAAATAGATACATACGAGATAGAACAAGACAACCCAACATATACTATTAATACAATAAAAAAATATTTAGACGAATATCCTTCTGATGAAATTTTTCTTTTAATAGGTTTTGATAACGTTAAAAACTTTGATAAATGGAAAGACTATAGAGAGATTTTAAAAAAGGTAAGGGTAATTGCTGGTTCTAGAGGTAAAACTAGTGATTTAAGCCTAAAGGATATATTTATTGAAGGAAGAATTTTTATTTTTAATTCTAAAGCTCCAGATATTAGTGCTTCTACAATAAGAGAAAAAATAAAAGAAGGAAATATTGAAGAGATAAAGAGTTATCTTCCTAAATCTGTTTTAGATTACATTATTAAAAATAATTTATATAAGTAAATTAATGAAGAATAAAAAAGAAAAATTCTCTCTTTTTGAGCTATCTGATGTTTTTTCTCTTATTACTGATTTGGGTTTTAGTTTTATTATACCTATAGTTTTATTTGCCTTTATTGGAAAATTTTTAATGAAAAAATTTAATTTTTCTCCTATATTTTTTATTTTATTTATAGTTTTAGGACTTATCTCTAGCTTTATTTTAGTATATAAACGAATAAGAAGGTACTGGTAATGAAAATTATTAAAACACCTATAAAAGATCTATTAATTATAGAACC
>JAMORN010000217.1 GCA_027063545.1 bacterium
AAATACATTGATAGGTTCTCCTTCTCTTAATTCTATATTAAAATCCATACTCTCTAATTTAACATCTAAAGTAAATACACTATTTTTTACTACCTTAGTACTTAAACTATTTACACTATGATGAGGCCAAAGAAAAAGAGTCTGACCTACTTCAATCTGTCTAGTAGAAGATAAAGCCATTTTTTGAAGTTTAAAGTAATGATCAAATTTTTGTCTTATCTTGGCTAAAACTGTAGATAACTCCATATTTATATCTTCATATTTCGCTATTTTAGCTCTATCCCCTGATAAATAAACCTCTTCAGGATTATATTTTTTTTCTACATATTCATGAACAGCTTTTTCAAATAGTGTCAAATCATTTGCAATATCCCCTATTGTATATCTTCTAGGTAAATAATTTAAAATCTCTTTTAAAAATTCTATTTCTGCTGTTGATAGTCCATATGCCTTTATTGTACTTTCTTCTCTTGTTTTTATTGCATTTTTTAATTGCTCTTCATATTCTCTTTGGGATGTAATATACCAAAATATAAATCCTAATATTAGTAGGATAAAAAAGATAATTACTCCTATAATTACACCAGTTGAAGATCTTGTCATTCCTTTAGAAACTAGATACCAAAAAGGTTGTTTTTGTTGAGCATATAATGAATTAGTATAAATAAAAAAATATAATAATAAACTACCATAAAAAAATGTGTTAATTTTATAATTTTGCCTATTCATAATTTTTATATTCGCTTTTGAAAAAATTATATTTAAAATAATTTAAAAATTATTGAAGTTTTTTCTTTCTTTGTTTATTTTTTGTTTATTCAGTCATATTAAAATATTAAAAAAAATAAAAAAAGTAAAGAGAAAAACAAGGAGGAGATTATGAAAAAGATAAGTTTTATTTTAATTTTAGCTTTAATATTAGGGTTTTACACCTCAAGTGATGCATTAGTTGGGGTGGGAATACATGGTGGTATAGAACTCTCAAAAATAGATGCTACTTCTTCTACTTTGGATAGTATAAATCTTCAAATAGGAGATCAAACTGAAACTGTAAGATTAACAGTTAATTTACAAGAGGATTTATCAAATCCTGTAATTTTAGGTGGACATATATTTTTCGAATTACCTACTATACCTTTAGACTTTGCTATAAATGCTGGCATCGCAGGACAAAAATATAATGTTATTTATCAATTTGAAGCTAATGACTCTATTTTAGCAAGTAAGGAAATTCAAGATGTTCCGTTCAATAAAATATATATGAAACTTACAGCAAAATATAATATTTTTGGCTTCCCTCCTGTTGCTAAAATTGTAAGGCTCTATTTAGCAGGGGATTTAGGATATGAATATATTTTTCCTGCTTTATTTGATGCTAATATTTATAGTGATCCTAAATATATAGAACTTCTACAAACTATTTATGACGCTCAATCTGACACTCCAGATTTTACTACAATAAAAGACGGTATAGAAAATTCTAGCGAAATTTTCGATAAAAGTTCTAGAATGGTTTATGCCATAGGGTTAGGAACAAAAATTAAATTTCCAATAGTACCTTTAGCATTTAATATAGACTATCGCTATAATTTTGCAGGAGAATTAAATAATATACCAACAACATTTAGTACAATAACTTTCTCTACATCACTTAACTTTTAATAAAAGAAAGGCTACTTATGAAGAACCATATTGGTATTAACTTAGGTGGATGGTTATCTCAATCAAACTTTCATGAGCAATATTTAGATACATTTATTATTGAAAAAGATATTAAAACTATTAAAGAATGGGGGGCTAATATTATAAGGCTCCCTATTGACTATAATATAATATTAGAAGATTCTAATAAATTATTGTTTAAGAAAGATTCTCATAGGTACATTAATATGGCAATTTCTTGGTGTAATAAATATGATATTGTATGTATACTAGACTTTCATATATCACCTTGGCATTTTTTCCTAGATGGTGTTGAGGGTAAAACATATAGCTTTTTCAAAAATAATGAATTAATAGAAAAACATATAGAAACATTAAAATATATTATTGCTCCATATAAAGATAATAAAAGGGTCTATTTAGAAGTATTAAATGAACCTGTTGCAGAAAATCCTTATGATTTAAATAAATTTTATGAAAAGATAATAAAAGAATTAAGAAAAGAAGGTATAAACAACACATTAATATTTGAATCCAATCGTTGGGGAATGGTTAAAGATTTTCCACCTCTTATAGAACTATTAAAATTAGATAATAATATAATTTTATCATTTCATTTATATGAACCTTTAGATTTTACTCATCAAAAAGCTCCATGGATTGATTCCTATCGTGAAACTTTAGAATATCCTTATGAAAAGAATGGAATTTTATATAATAAAAAAACAATGAAAGATCTATTTCTTAAAGAGGTGATAAAGGTTAGAGAAAAATATCCAGATATTCAAATACTATGTGGAGAATTTGGTGTATACTTAGAAGCTCCAACAGAATCAAGATATAAATGGTTAAAAGATGTTGTTGAACTTTTTGATGAGTATAGTATTTCTTGGACATATTGGACCTATAAAAATATGGACTTTGGTATAGTTAATACTCAGTATCAATACTATAAGCTAAAGGAATATGATAATATTGAGAGAATAGATTATAGATTAGTAGATATACTATTTGAAGTTGAAAACTAATATAAAATGAATTTTTTAAGAAAAATTATTATAGTTTTTTTAATACATAATATATACAGATGTACAATAGTACCTCCAAGTATTTATATTGGTACAGAAAGAACAGCATTAGAAAAACAATTATTAGGAGAATTTATTAAAAAAGAAGAATTTGAAAGTTTTTATAACTCTTCTTATAGTAGCTTTTTATCTCAATATAGATTAGATTCTTCTCTATTTACAAAAGGAACATTTGATACTTTGAAATCTCTCACAAAGAAACGACTTTTAATTTTAGATGAAATCCTTCTTTATAAAAAAGAAGGAATTATTGGAGAAGGCAATAATGGTTTTCTTGCAATAAGAGATTCTAATGTTGTGGATCTAAAAAAAGTAAAATTTGTGGTTTCTACTGAAAACGAAATAAGAGAAAAAATTATTACTATTTTATCACAAATTCTAAAGAAAAATAAAGAAAAGATAAAAAAAGAAATGTATAGTTATCAAATTTATATCTTACCAACGGGATATTATTATCAAGATGAGAAAGGAAGATGGAGGAAAAAAGATTAAAAATTTTATTCATGGGTTCTAGTGATTTTGGAGAACCTAGTTTGGAAATTATTCATAAAAAATTTAATCTTGTAGGTGTGGTTACATTAAAAGATAGAATAAAAGGTCGCGGTTATAAACCTATACCAACTCCCATTAAACAAAAGGCAAAACAATTAGGAATAAAAAAAATAATTGAAATAGAATCAACTCAAGAGAAATCTTTAGAAGACGAGATTAAAAAATTAAATCCTGATATTATATATGTAGTAGCATTTCGAATATTACCTAAAAATATTTTAAATATTCCTAAAATTGGTTCTATAAACCTACATGCCAGTTTACTTCCTAAATATCGAGGGCCAGCTCCTATAAACTGGGCAATCATTAATGGTGAAAATAACACAGGCTTAACAACCTTCTTTATTACTGAAGAGGTTGATGCTGGCAATATTATACTTCAAAAAGAATATCCTATAAATTTTGATTGGGATTTTGGAGATTTGTATTACTTTTTAAAAGAAAAATCTTATGAAATTACCTATGAAACTTTAACTCTTATTGAAAAAGGAGATTTTAAACTAAAAGAACAAGATTTAAATCTAGTATCATATGCTCCTAAAATTAAAAAAGAAGACGCTTTAATTGATTTTAATAATGTTAGTTTAAGTATTTATAATAAAATAAGAGGTGTAAATCCAATACCCGGGGCTTTTGTTTTTTATAGAAATAAAATATTAAAAATAAGAAAAGTAAAATATAATTTTGATGATACAAATTTATATAATAATCCTGGAGAAATAATAGAAATATCAAAAGAATATCTAAAGATAGCCTGTAAAAAAGGAAGTATATTTATTATTAGAATACAACCTGAAGGAAAAAAAGAAATGAAAATAAAAGATTTTATTAACGGATATAAACCTAAAATTGGTGAAATGTTAAAAACAACAAAGGAGTGAAATATGAAAGTATTAGTTGTAGGTAAAGGTGGTAGAGAACATGCTTTAGGATGGAAAATTAAACAATCTCCTCTTGTAGAAAAAGTTTATTTTGCACCCGGAAATGGTGGAACTAGTAAAATAGGAGAAAATATTGATATTAATGTAGATGATTTTGAAAAATTAATAAAGTTTGTAAAAGAAAATAAAATAGATTTTACAGTTGTTGGTCCTGAAGATCCTTTAGTAAATGGTATTGTGGATGCTTTTGAAAGAGAAAATTTAAAAATCTTTGGACCAAGAAAAAATGCAGCAATTTTAGA
>JAMORN010000218.1 GCA_027063545.1 bacterium
AATTTGCAAAAAAGTTAATAATTCTCCAAAAGAGAAAAGCTCATAACATAAATTTAGTTACTCCAACCCATCAAATACTTCAATTTTTATATGGCTATAGACTAGCTATAAAAAATAGATTGTCTCTGCCCCTTGTTTATAACACCTTCGGATATGAAAAAGAAGATTTTATAGAGATATTAAATAATATTGTTGATATATTCTTGTGGGATATTAGATACTTTAACAATAATAATGCCTTAAAATATTCTAAAGTAAAAGATTACTTAAACTATAATATAGAAGCTTTAAAAATAGCATATAAAAATGTTGGTGATTTAGTATTAAGTAAAGATAATATTGCTATAAAAGGATTAATTATAAGACTCCTTGTTTTACCCAATAATATAAGTGGAACCAAAGAAATACTGAGATTAATAAAGCAGGAAATAGGAAATAATGTATATATTTCTCTGTTAAATCAATATTTTCCGGCATATAAAGCATTTAATTATCCAGAATTATCCAGAAAAATTACAAGAAAAGAGTATGAAGAGGTATTAGAAGAATTATTTAAACTAGGATTTAATAATGGTTGGTTACAAGAGTTTAATTTAGAAGGGGGCTGTTAGTATTAAATCTCTAAGTATATTATTTATTTCTATATTTATTATTTTAATTATACCATCAATACTATTTTCTGTATTAGGTATCTTTTTTTCATATTTCTTTACCCATATTAAATTTTGATCTCTATCATAAAGATAAAAAATCATATTTATATATGCATAATCTTTTTTGTCTTCTATATACTCTCCCAAAAAGTTAATATATGTATTTAAATAATAATCTGCAGGTGTAATGTCATTATATTTAAATACACTCTTAAATACGCCTATATCAAAGAAATAATTGTAAATAACCTCTGTTAGCATTAAATCTATAGAACTAGCCCAAATGTACCTATTGTAAAAAACAAGTTTATGTGTAGATAATTTTATAGGTATTTTATCGCTTATTAGATTTCTTGATATCTCTACCTTTTTTATTTTTATGGTTTTATCTATTTTTTTATCTATAGAGACTTTATTATAACTTTCTATAGTATAATAAATAAACTTTTTAGATCCTGTACAGCTGAAAAATATTAATACTATAACCAATAAAAAAAACTTATATAATCTCATTTCATTAACTCCTTTCTATCAAGTTTTTTATTTCCTCTAAGAAGAAGAGATGGATCATGTTTTAAGTCTCTGGTAAGAATCTCTAAATTTCTCAAAACTTCTTCAAGAGAAGTTATTAAAGCGAGAATTTCACTTCTTCTTTCATTAAATATATAATTACTATTTGAAATAAAAGTTGTTGAAACATTCAAAGTAGAATCTAAAGATTTTAAAACAGTATTTAAATTTAATGTTAAACTATCAATATTATCTAAAAATTCTTTATTTGACAACTTATTACTAACTTGTTTAATATCTATTGTTATACTATTCAACTCTGTTAATAATATTTCTAAATTTTTTATACTCATATTTAGTTTTCTTATAATATCTGGAATTTGATCATTAAAGGTTAGGGTTATATTTTTTATATTTTTCAATGTTTCTTTTATATTTGTAAGATTGGTATCATTAGTTAATTTTATCAAATTGTACAAAAACTTTGTACCACCTAAAATTATATCATCCATTTTATCAGAAACACTCGCAAAAGGAGAAGGTTTTGATTTTATCTCACTTCCCGGTGGAAGAATCTCTGCATCTTTAGAACCACCTGAAATTTCTATATATTTTAATCCAGTTATACCTATAATATTAAGTTGAGCCACCATATCACTATAAACTTTAATATTCTTATTTATCTCCACATCCACCTTCACTGCATTAGGTTCATTTTGTAATATATTTATAGATTTAACCTTTCCTATCTCTACCCCTTGATACTTAATAAAAGCACCTGTAACAAGACCATTTACAGATTCATTGCGAAAAATAATATAATAGGAATAAGTTTTTCTTTGAAGATTTACACCTAACACCCACATTATAGTTCCCATTAATATTATAAAACCTGCAAATACAAATATGCCAACCTTTACCCTTTCTTCTACCTTAAATTCCATATTAAAAACCTCATTTTATTAATTCAAAATATCTTTTTAATTCTTCTGGGCCTTTTTCTTTTGCCTCTTTTAAAGTACCATCAAAAACATCTTTTCCTTTTTGTAAAAATAAAATTTTATCACCTATTCTTATAATAGATTCTATTTCATGGGATACTATTATAATACCTATTTTTAATGTTTCCTTTAAACTTAAAATAATATCATCTAATTCAGCCGCTGTTAATGGATCCAGTCCTGCTGTTGGTTCATCACAAAATAAAATCTCAGGTTCGTCAATAATAGCTCTTGCAATAGCCGCTCTTTTTATCATACCTCCTGATAATTCGCCAGGAAGCTTGTAAAAAGCCTTCTCTAGTTTTACTAATTTTAGTTTAGAATAAACAATATCTTTTATTAAATCTATAGGAAAATCAGTATTTATTATTAAAGGTAAAGCTACATTTTCCCATATAGGATAAGAACTTATAAGAGCACCACTCTGAAACATAAAACCTATTCTTTTTAACATATTTTTTCTTTTTTCATAAGATGCTTCTAAAAAATTTTCTCCATTTATATATATCTCTCCTTGATATACCTTAACCAGTCCTATTATTGCTTTAAGAAGTGTAGATTTACCTCCTCCACTTTCTCCCATTATAAATTTAATCTCATTTTTATAAAATATAGTATTAACACCTTTTAATATAGGATATGTATATCCTGCATGTAAATTTACTACTTTTACAATTTCTTTAGTTTTCTCCATATTTACCTAGCATATAGTGGTGGAATAAAAAAATAAGCTATAGAAAAAATACTATCTAAAATAGCAATTACAAATATAGCTTTAACAACTGAAGAAGTAGTAGCTTTTCCAACTTCCTCTGCTCCACCTTTTACTTTTATTCCTTCTATAATACTTACTAAAATTATAGCCCACCCAAAAGCAAAACTTTTACTTACATTGAAAAATATATCAAACATAAAAATATACTCAAACATTGTATTAAAATATACCTTTGGCTCAAGATTTAATTGAAAAATCGCTATAATTGATCCACTTAATATTCCAAAAAAAGTAGCAAAAATTGTCAAAATAGGAGCAAA
>JAMORN010000219.1 GCA_027063545.1 bacterium
AATTTAAAACAAAAGTATTATCTATAGCTAGATCTAAAAAAAATAGCGGCGTTAAGATTGATCCTATAATTTTTAATTATGTTTCTCGAAGAAGTTTAAATCAATTTCTTAAAGATACATTAGCGTTTAAGTTTTTTATTAATGAAATAGAAAAAACATTAGATAATGGAATATTAAATGTTGCTTTTATAAAAAAGGATAATACTTATAAACAGGATTATTTGAGATTAAAAAAAGTAGAGTATACTTATACTGATTATATAGAGGTTAGAAAGGGAAGTATAAAAGAGATATTACCTCTTAATGCTATAATACCTTTTGATATGGCTATGGAGAAGATTTTTGAAAAGGTTAAGATGTTGTATGGAAATGATAGTGAGTTTTTACTGGCTGTAAATGAATTTTTGTCATCTTTTTTACGACCAAATTACTTTTATGATAAGCAATTAACATTAAAAAAAATTGAAGAGGAAAAGAAAAAAGTTTCACCTATTAAAGGTAGGGTTTTAAAAGGTCTAAAAATAGTGGAAAAAGGAGAAATTATAACAAAAGATATATGGGAAAAGTTATATAGTTTAAAGGTTGCTTTAGAAAAAAGACAAAGGGAATTCAAAATAGAAAATAACTTAAGAGTTTTTATAAAAATAGTATTTGTTAATCTTGTTTTAATTTTTTTTTATTTAAGTTTGAAATTAACAGATGAATTTAAGTTTATTTCAACAAGGAATAAAAGATTAAATACACTATTTTTCATTTTTTCTTTAGGAATATTTATTAACTTTATTTTTTTCTACTACAAGAATAATTATTTAGATATACTTTATAATCTAAAAATATTCAAAGATACAGGCATACTCCCAGAGATATTTTTTCTTATACCGGTAGGGCTTACACCATTTTTAATCTCTCAATTTTTTGGAGTAAAAATAGGGGTTATATCTGCTATATATTTTTCTCTTTTGAGTGGATTGGTTGATAACTTTGATTTTTTTATTTACACATTTACCGTTAGTATTTTTACTGTTTATACTAGTGTTAGGTTAAGATTTTTTTCCCATTATATATCTTTTTTATTATTTGTATTGATAGGAGTAAATATATTTTTAGTATTTCTAATTGAAAGTTTAAAATTTGAATTTATTCCGGCAATTATAAAAATTAATATAACCTCTTCTATTATATCATCAATTTTTACTATAGTTTTTGGAATAATAATGATTATTATTTTAGAAAGGATTTCTGGTTTAGCTACCCCTATAAGATTAATGGAACTATCTGATATGAATTTACCATTATTGAGAGAATTATCAACCAAAGCACCGGGAACTTATCATCATAGTATTTTGGTAAGTCAATTGGCTGAGGCAGCAGCTGAAACAATAGGTGCAAATACTTTAATTGCAAGAGTTGGGGGATTGTATCATGATATAGGAAAGCTATATAATCCTAAGTTTTTTATAGAAAATCAAACAGAAACAGATAATATTCATGAAAGATTAAAACCATATGTTTCTGCTACTATTTTACATAATCATATAAAAGAAGGGGTAGCTTTAGCGAAAAAGTATAATTTACCAGATGCAATTATAGATATTATAAAGGAACACCATGGAACTACTAAAGCTAGATATTTTTATAACAAAGCTATGGCTGAGTACAATGAGGCAGATTTTTCGTTGTTTATATATAAAGGTCCTAAACCTCAGACTAAAGAGAGTGCAATAGTTATGATAGCTGATTCATTGGAAGCAACAGCTAGATCCTCTAAAAATAAAAGTCCTTCAAGTATGAGAAAGATTGTTGAAACTACTATATCTAGATTAATTGAAGAGGAACAATTTGATGAAGCACCATTAACATTTGCTGAGATAAAGAAAATAAAAGAAGCATTTTATAAAAAATTGATAGGTTTTTATCATGATAGAGTAGATTATTCTGAATCTAAATAGATAAAAAATTATTTTTTAATAAATTTTTGTAGAAAAGGAGATAAGTATGGCACCACAAAAAAAATATAGAAGGAGAATTTTTTTAATAGATAAGAATCTACAATTTTATTATATAATTTCTGTGGTTGTAGCATTAATAGTTGTTGTTGTTTATATGCTTATAGTTTTTAATCTGACTATAAAGACATCTTTAACCTCAACTATAGAAATGTTGTCAACAAAAATAGAGAATATTATAGAAAATCCAATGATTTCCAATGAAGATAAAATAGGTTCAATATCCGATAAACTTATTAATATGAAGAGTAATCCTGAAGTTTATGTGGCAGATATAATTAGTAATATTAATTTTACTTTATTTACAACAACATTAATTATTATAGGGTTAATTGGTTTTTTTAGTATTTATATATCTCATAAAATTGCGGGTCCTGTTTTTAAATTGAGAAAATTTTTGAATGAAAATGTAAAAAATGGTATTTTGTATGAAAGGATTTTTTTAAGAAAACATGATCAATTAAAGAATTTAATACAAGATTTTAATGAAGTTTTAGATATATATGAGGAAAAAATAAAAAAGATTGATATATTAGTAAATAATATATATTATAAATATCCGGAAGATGAGGATATAAAAAAATTGGTAAATGAACTAAAATTTTTTAAAAGGAGAGGACATGGCGGAGATTAAAGCTTTTAGAGGTATTTATTACAATTATAAAGAATATAATCCAGCAGATTTAATCACACCACCATATGATGTTTTAACTCCTGAAGAAGTTAAGGAGTATAAAGAAAAAAGTCCTTATAATATGGTACATTTGATAAAAAATAAAAATTATAAGGAAGTTAAGGAAAAAGTAGATTTGATGATGCAAAATAGAATATTGTTAAGGGATGATTCTCCTTCACTCTATTTATATACCCAGAAGTTTAAAATAGAAGATATAGGGGAGTTTGAAAGAATAGCTCTTATAAGTATAACTAGAGTAGCAGATTATAATGAAAAGATTATCTTACCCCATGAAAAGATTTTAGAGGGTCCTAGAAAGGATAGAATGAGACTTTTAGAAGAAACATTAATGAATTTTGGTTTTATATTCATGTTTTATGAGGATAAAAATAATATAGAGGATATTTTAATTAATTACAAAAATAATTATGATGAAAGAGATTTCATGTTTTCATTTACATGTGATTTTGGTATAGAGAATACTCTTATAAGAATAAGTGATAAAAGTTTAATAGATAAGATAGGAAATTTAATAAAGGATGAGCGTTTTTATATTGCAGATGGCCATCATAGATATGATACTTCTTTATCTTATGCTAAGGAAAAAGGAAATATTAAGAAAGATAAACCATATAATTTTGTTTTAAGTGGTGTAGTTTCAATGAGAGATAAAGGCTTATTTGTTTTACCTATATATAGATTTGTCCATTCAATACCTAATTTTTCTTTCTCTGATTTCGTTAATATTATTAGTGAATATTTTGATATAAAAGAAGTAGTAAAAGATGAAGGGTTTAAGATTTTAAGTGATAATAAAAATAATTATACCTATCTTATAGAAAATAAAGAGGGAAAATTTTTTATAATAACACCAAAGAGTAAACAATTAATAAAAAATAAATTACCAGAAGTATCAGAAGTACTTAAAGAACTTGACGTTATAATTCTTCATAAATTTATATTTGAAAAACTACTCAATTTAACAGAAGAACAAATCAAAAAAGGTGAAAATATAAAATTTCTTCATTCTCAAAGAGAAATAGAAGAAACTAAAGAGGCTATAAAAGAAGAATTAAATTTTATTGTTTATTTAAACCCTGTATCTCTAGATGATATAACAAATGTAGCTTTAAATGGGGAGTATATGCCTCAGAAGAGTACTTTATTTTATCCAAAATTATATTCAGGAATTGTTATGAATACAATTAAAGATTTTTAAAAAAAATTGGTATGTCTTTATATAAGGAGTTTTTTCATAAGACATATAAATTCTGCAGGGATTATAATTTATTAAATGAAAATACAAAGATTTTAGCAGCTGTCTCAGGAGGACCTGATTCGGTCCTTCTTTTTTATTTTCTAGTAGACCTATTAAAAACTAATTTAATAAAAAGTCTAAGAGTTGTACATTTTAATCATAATTTAAGGGAAGAGTCAAAGGATGAAGAAAAATTTGTTGAAAATTTATGCTTAGAATATGGTATAAAATATGATATTATTCAATTGGATGTTAAAAAATTTTCTAGAGAAAATAAATTGTCTATAGAAATAGCAGGTCATATCCTAAGGGATAGGTATTATAAAAAATTATTAGAGAAGTATAATTATGATGTAGTAGCAACAGCTCATCATAAAGATGACCTTGTTGAGAGTGTATTATATTACTTATTTAAGTCAGCTGGATTAAAGGGATTAGCAGGGATTTCTCCTAAATATAAAGATTATATAATTAGACCATTTTTAACTA
>JAMORN010000220.1 GCA_027063545.1 bacterium
AGGGCCAGCTTTAACATGTGATGTTTCACCAACAGGTTATATGTATGTGTACACATCTCAACAATCAACAGTTGATAACATTACACCAGATGAATATGGTGCTCCTGTTGGACTTTTTGAAGAAGCTTCTGATGCACCACATGGTTATTCTGTAGCACATTTAAAAGTAACATTATCAGGAAGTGATTATCCAGTAGCAGGTTTTGGATTCATGTTTGAACAAAATAACGATCTTACATACCCAGATGCTACAGATAACACAGAATACGGTGGAAAACAACCATATGATTATAGTGCATTAAAAGGAATAGGATTTTATGCTAAAGGAAAAGGACCTTGGTATATTCAATTAAAATCTACTGCTTATGTAGGACTTTCAGCACCTGAAAGATATGATGAGGCTGAAAAAGCACTAGTATTGGGTCCATCTTGGGAATGGATTGGATTAGGTGTATCTCAAATACAACCAGCTAATTGGTCTGGTTCAGCTCCATCAATGGATGAAATTTTATCACAACTTGTTGGAGTACACTTTGTAGCAAAGGCTCCATCTGCAAGTGGAGAGAAATATGAAATATATGTAGATTATTTAGTGTTTGATGATAAAGGAGTACCATCAGGAACAGGAGCTGTTAAAGAAAAAGCAGTTGCTAAAGGAGTTGAACTTGGTGATGCTACACCAAATCCATTCAACCCAATTACAAATATTACATTCTCTGTAGTACCAGGTGAAAGAGCAGCATTAAAGGTATATGATGTAAATGGAAACTTAGTAAAAACATTATTTGATGGAATTGCTACAAAGAATGTTTATAATGTAAGATGGGATGGTACAGACGCTACAGGAGCTAAGGTTGCAAGTGGAGTATACTACTACAGATTAACACAAGGTGCTAAGACAATTACAAAATCTATGATCTTAATGAAGTAATATCATTTAGAGTACTATTTAGCTCTTATATAATAAAGCCTGCCTTCCTAAATATAGGAAGGTGGGCTTTTTTTATTTTGAATAGAATTTTTAAAAATCTATTTTTTCTATATAAAATTCAAAAAATTATAATTATAGAAATCATTATATATATAAAAAAAAAGGAGTAGAAAATATGAGAAGATTTGCACTTATTTCAGTTTCAGATAAGAAGGGAGTGGATGAGTTTGCAAAAAAGTTAGAAAATTTAGGTTTTACTATTCTTTCAACAGGGGGAACATATAAATTTTTAAAAGAAAAAGGAATAAATGTTTTGAATATAAGTGAATATACTCTTTTCCCAGAGATTTTAGATGGAAGAGTAAAAACACTTCATCCAAAGGTTCATGGAGCAATTTTGGCAAGAAGAGATGATGAAAAACACTTAAAAGAGTTGGAAGAGAATAATATTGAATTTATTGATATAGTTGTGGTAAATCTTTATCCTTTTGAGGCAACTATTAAAAAGGAAGGCGTAACACTTGAGGAAGCAATTGAGAATATTGATATTGGTGGCCCAACAATGCTAAGATCTGCTGCTAAAAACTATAAATATGTTACAGTTGTGGTTGATCCTGATGATTATGATATGGTTATAAAAGAATTAGAAAAGAATGGAGAGACAAGTTTAAAGACTAGAGAATACTTGGCTGTTAAAGTATTTACCCATACTGCTAAATATGATAGTATGATACAAAAATATCTTGCAAAAACCCTTCTTGATGAAGAAAGAGAATTTATCTTTTTATATAATGGTAAAAAATTGAGATATGGAGAAAACTCTCATCAAAGTGCTTTTGTTTATAAAAAAGATTCTAACACTTGTGAAGCAAATCTCCTAGATATTGAAGTATACCATGGCAAAGAACTTTCTTATAATAACTATGTAGATGCAGAGGCTGCTCTTGATGTAGTAAAAGACTACCCTGAAAAGGTAGCAGTTAGTGTAATAAAGCATACAAATCCTTGTGGTTTTGCGACAGGAGATAGTATAAAAGAGGCTTTTGAAATGGCTTGGCAAGGTGATATTGTTTCTGCTTTTGGTTCAATAATTGCTTTTAATAGAAAACTTGATTTAGAAACTGCTAAATTACTAAAGGGAAGATTTATAGAGGTTATACTTGCTCCTGATTATGATGAAGAGGCGTTAAAGTTTTTAAAAGAGAATACAAAGAATTTAAGAATAATTAAGGTTAAAGGTGATTTTAATGTTAAAGATTCTACACAAAAGTATTATAAGGATATTTTAGGCGGAATGCTTGTTCAGGATAGAGATTTAAAACTATTTGATAAGTTTGAATCGGTTACAGAAATAAAATTTCCAGAACATAAAATTCCTTTAGCAAAATTTACATGGATAGCAACAAAGCATACAAAATCAAATGCAATAGTTCTTGGTTTTGAATATGATAAAGGTAAATTTATGGTACTTGGAATGGGGGCAGGCCAACCTAATAGAGTTGATTCCTTAAGAAAGCTTGCAATAATAAAAGCAGAAGAAAATCTTAAAAGACTATATCAAGAAAATTTCTATAATTTTAAAGAAAAATTTAATACCCAAGAAGAATTTATTAAATGGGCTTTTTCTGAAGTAGTATTGGGTTCTGATGCCTTTTTCCCATTTCCTGATACAGTAGAAGAGGCTTCCAAATACGGAATAAAATATATAGTACAACCGGGTGGTTCTATTAGAGATAAAGAGGTAATAGAAGAAGCAAATAAACACGGTATTGCTATGGTATTTACAGGCACAAGACATTTTAAGCACTAAAATTTAGTATTTATGAAAAATAGTAGTTTTAAATATTTGGTGATTGTAGAATCACCTTCAAAGGCAAGAACTATTTCAAAGATTTTAGGAAGAGATTATAGGGTTATTGCAACTTTAGGACATATAGTAGATTTACCTAAGAGAAAGTTAGGAGTAAATCCAGAAAATGGGTTTATTGTAGAGTATAATGTATTATATGGTAAAAAGAAAATAATAGACGAGATAAAGCGTTTAGCAAAAAAAGCAGAGATAGTTTATCTAGCAACAGACCCAGATAGAGAAGGGGAGATAATAAGTTATCATATATTAAAATATTCTAAGATTGAGGAAGATAAATATTGGAGAATTCATATAAAAGAGATTACACCACAAGGGATAAAAGAGGCTTTAGAAAATAAAACAAAGATAGATTTAAATAAGGTTGCTTCTCAACAAACTAGAAGAATTTTGGATAGACTTATAGGATATAAGATATCTCCTATTTTATGGAGAAAGTTAAGTCAAAAGGGGCTTTCTGCTGGAAGGGTTCAAACAGTAGGGCTTAGAATTATATACGAAAGAGAAAAAGAAATAGAGGAGTTTAAATCTAAGGAGTTTTATAAAATTTTTCTTGATGCTGTAATTGATAATGTTAAGATCACACTACCTATAGAATTAGAAAAAGGTAGATATTTAAATAAAATTGAGGCAGAAGAATTAAAAGAAAAATTGGAAGAAAAAATAAAAAATAAAGAATTCTTTTTTAATTATTATGTAAAATTAAGAAAAGAAGCACCACCTGAGTTTTTTATAACATCAACCCTTCAAAAAGAAGCTGGGAATCTATTTAAATTCTCGCCAGGTAAAACTATGAGAATAGCACAAACCCTTTATGAGGGAAAGAATCTAGGAACAACTTATAGAATAGGACTTATAACCTATATGAGAACAGATTCAAAAAGAATATCTTCTTCAGCAATTAATATGGCAAAAAATTTTGTAGAAAAAAATTATCCTAACATAAAAAAGGATAATATAAATTTTAATATGAAAAACTCTAAATTCTCGCAGGATGCTCATGAGGCGATTAGGCCTTCAAATGTAGAATATACTCCCTATAATATAAAGAGATATTTAACACAGGATGAATATAAACTTTATGATCTTATATGGAGAAGATTTATAAGTAATTTTTTAAAAGATGCTGTTTATGAGGATCTTTTTATTGAAATTAGTTTTAATAAGATAGAAGATTCTCCATTAGTTTTTAAGAAAAAATTATCGAGAATAAAAGAAAAGAATTTTAGAGAGGTTTATTATTTTAGAATGCCTAAAGATGACGAATTCCCTTTTGATTTTTCAAATATAAAGATTGAAAAATTATATCTAAAAAAAGAGAGAACAAAGCCTCCTTCAAGATATACAATATCTTCCTTTATCTCTATTTTAGAAAAAAATGGTATAGGAAGACCTTCTACATACGCTCAAATTATTGAAACTTTAAAAAAGAGAGGTTATATTAAGATAAAAGGCACAACTATTTATATAACTGAGTTAGGAAAGAAATTATGGGAGTTTTTTAAGGATAAAAAATTGGATCTTTTTGACATAGAATTTACAAAAAATATGGAAGATGATCTTGATAAGATAGAGAATA
>JAMORN010000221.1 GCA_027063545.1 bacterium
ACCCCTGCATTTAAAAACGCTCGCCCTATTCTTTTATCAAGTCCTATTCCTTCTGCTACTTGTTCAATATCTGCTCCTGTCTTTTCACATAAATCTGCTACCATATTTATATAAGATATCTTCATTGCTAAAAATGAATTAGCAGCATGTTTTATTATTTCTGCAGTAGCTATATTAACAAATACCTTTGGTACATCAAAGGGTTTATATAATTCCTCAAAAATTTTTTTTGCTCTTTCTGTTTCAACTCCTATAACAATTCTATCAGGATTCATAAAATCATATACTGCTGAACCTTCTCTTAAAAACTCAGGATTTGAAGCTACATCAAAATCTATATCCTTTTTTAAATATCTTCTTATTACTCTTTCTACCCATTTATGGGTATTTACAGGTACAGTTGACTTTTCTATAACTAACTTATAGGATTCCATATTTTCAGCGATTTGTCTAGCTGCCTCCTCTATTTGAGAAAGATCAGCCCTACCATCCTCACCTTGAGGGGTTCCTACACATAAAAATATTATATCACTAAAGTTTATCCCTTCTTTTATATTAGAAGAAAACCTTAATCTTCCATTTTCAACATTTTTCTTTAACATTTCATCCAAACCAGGTTCATAAATTGTTGATACTCCTTTAGATAATTTATTAACTTTATTCTCATCTATTTCTATACACATTACTTCATTACCTAAATCGGCAAAACAAGTAGCTGTTACAAGACCAACATAACCTGCTCCTACAACCGTAATTCTCATAGTATGCTCTCCAATTTTCGTATTTAACCATTTTACTTAGAATAATAATAAAAAAAAATAAAAAAAAAAATATGAAATTAAAAGAATTATTTTTCCTTGATAGGAATTAAATTTAAACTCTTGACCATTTCATAATCTTCATCTTGAGTTCTACCAATGGTAGTTAGATAATTTCCTGTCATTATTCCATCCGCGCCTGTTAAAACTGCTAAAGACGGAGAATGTTTAAAGACTAAACTTCTACCTCCACATATTCTAATATGCTTATCCCTTAAAATTATTCTATATATCATTATAATCTTAACAGCCTCGAATGTAGATAAAGGTATCCTATCTTCTAAAGGAGTCCCCTTTATTGGATGAAGAAAATTAATAGGAACAGAATCTACTTCCAAACTTTTTAAAGTATACGCCATAGATATTCTATCTTCCCAGGTTTCTCCTAATCCAAAAATTCCACCACTACAAACCTTAAGTCCACTACTTTTAGCATTTTCAATTGTTTTTACTCTATCTTCAAAAGGGTGAGTTGTTACAATTTTAGGATAAAATTCTTTTGATGTCTCTAAATTATGATGATATTGATATAATCCACTATCTTTTAGTAACTTTAATTGTTCAATTGTTAAACTTCCCAAGGAAGCACATATATTCTTTCTTTCTTTATTTGATAATAAAGTTATATATCTAGCTATTTCTTGTATTAAACTATCTGGCTGTTTATGGCCACTTATTACTATACTATAGTTTGAAACAAAATCAGAAAGTTTATTAAAATTTTCTTCAATTTTATAATAATCCAATAATCTATATTTATTTATAGTAGCCTTACTTACCCTAGATTGAGCACAAAAAGCGCAATCTTCACTACAATATCCACTTTTAGCATTTATTATTGTACAAAAAATTATATTATTGTTAAAAAACTTTTCTCTTATCTCTAAAACATATTTATTGTAAGATAGTAATTCCCCCCATGTTTTTGCTTTTATTATTTTTTCAATTAACTCTTTTTCTTTCATATTATTATCACTAATTTTATTATTTTTATTATGAATTTTTGTTTAAAATAAAAAATTAAAAAAATATATCAAAGAGTTAGATATATCTCTTTTAATTACATAAAATAATTTTTTATTTTTTCATTAATAATAAAAAAATAAACTGAAAGAAAAATTGGAGGGGACAAATGGAAATTGAAATAAGACAATTAACAGAAGAAGAAAAGAAAAAAATGGGTATAGATTCTTGGCCAATATGGGAAAAAGAAGTATCTAGATTTGATTGGTATTATGATGAAGATGAGTATTGTTATATATTAGAAGGTAGAGTTATTATTGAAACAGAAGATGGTAAAAAATACGAAATAAAAAAAGGTGATTTTGTAAAATTCCCTAAAGGCTTAAAATGTATTTGGGATATAAAAGAACCTATAAGAAAACATTATAATTTTTAAATAATATTTTTTTTATATTTTTTTTATTGTTATTATATAGGTATTATGTTTGAAAATTAGCGGATATTGTTGGAGATATTTATTTATTTTTCTTTTATTGAATGTTTTTATATTGTCTTTCCATTTTTTATAAAATAAATAACCATATATTTCATCACCAATATATATTATTATGTTCTCTTTGCCTAATAAAAGATATTTGTCAATATTATAAATACTATTTTTATCAAGAATTAAAAAAGCATTTTTATATCTTTTTTCTATAGTATTAGCAATTACTATATTAGGATCTATATAGCCTAAGGAATAGAGAATTTTATAATATTCTTTATTATATTTTATAGTACTATCAAAATCATTATTAACAAAAAAAGGAAAATAATAATTAAACTTAATATATAGTGTATCAAACCATAAGCCTTTATCTAATACTAGATAATATTTATTAGTGTCAATATTTTCTATTGTTTGAATAATTGACCAACTACCATTTTCAAACTTAATAAAAGTAGGTTTTTCTTTTAAGTTTAAAACAAAAATTAAATTATAATTTAGATTTAATTTCATATACATAGAGTCTATATTATAGTCAAAATAAAATTCTAAATTCTTATATATATAAACTAACTCTTTAAGGCTATAATTATCTAAATAATTATTTATTAACAACATAATAAATTCCCTATAAGTATCAAAGAAGTTCCAATTCCAGTATTTATTTGTATTATCATTTTTAATATCTGATGTTAACTTTTTCATATCTAAATCTAAAGTTTCTCCATTTTCTAAATAAATAAAGTTAATTCTCCAACTAAAAGTTAATTTCTTGCTTTTTAAGTTTTTTAATAATGTATTTGAGAATTTTCGATCTTTTTTATAAAATACTCTAAGATAATAGTAATTTATTATCCAATCAAAATATATATACTCACTTTTCCCTTGAAATAAATAGTAATATTCTCTATAATAGTCTTCTAAAAGTTTATAATCCTTTGACTTATATGCAAATACAATAATATGCTTATAATCACCAATTAAGTCTTTACTTGTATTTCTTCCTTTATCAAAATCTATTGCTTTTATAAAATATTCTCTCGCTTTTGAATAGTTATTTTTTCTATAGTATATCCATCCTTTATTTATATAATATAGACTTTTCTTATAAGATAATTCTTTATATGAAGAAATTAAATATAGTATGCTATCATTATAATTATTACTCATTTCTATTTCATTTGTAGATAAGTAATAATAAACTTTAAGATTAAAATATGAGAGTTTATTTTTTATATTCTCTATTTTCATAGAATCTAAAATCATTAATATATATCTAAGAGAATCTATATCACTAGAAAAAATAAAAAGTTGACCTTTATATAGATAAAAAAGTTGCTTATAATAATTAATTTGAGTTAACTTGTTATCTTTTAGGGTGTTTCTAACCTTCTCTAAAAATACTTTAGCACTATCAAAGTCGCCTATCTTTGAATATAATCCAACTAAAGAAAAATTAACCTTTATATAATCATCTATTTTTAATATAGAATCCTTTAATAAATTAAAATATATCTTTTTAGCTGGAGCTATTAGACCTAAATTATCCAAATAAATTCCTGCTTGAAAATAGTTAAGTTTAAGATATTTATTATAATCACCTATCTCTTTAGATATAGCTGTACTCTTTTCTGCATACTCTATAACTTTCTCATAATTTCCTATTAAAGAATATATCGTTGCTAAATTATAGGCGGCTAAAGCTTGTAATTTTTTATTATTTAATTTTATACCCATATTATAAGCATCTTGATAGTAAAATATAGCTTTTGTTGGTAGAAACATCTCTTTAGCTATTTTACCTAACAAAAGAGCTATTTTTACTCTATATATAGTATCCTTTTTTGTCTTACATTTTGATAAAGAATCATATAACATACTTCCTATTTTTAAAGCTTTGCTGTAATCCTTATTTAAAAAATAAGACTTTGTAAGATTATATCTAATAATAAAATCATAGTCTTTTTCTTTATTTAAAAAATGCATTAAATTCTCTGCCTGTAATAATTTTCTTATAGAAATTCTATATTCTTTTTGTTTAATCTGATAAAAAATACCTGCTTTTATCAACTTTTTTAACTTTTCTTCTCCC
>JAMORN010000222.1 GCA_027063545.1 bacterium
AAAATCCCATACTTTTTCAAAGCCTTAGAATAAGCAATAGAACCTATTATATCCTCTCTATAAAGCCTTCTATCAAATGAAATAGACTCATTAAATCTTTCCATTAAACTACTCTCACCCTTCTTAAACCTTCCATCCCACATTTTTCCCATAAAAATTATTCTCCTTTAATTATTTTAAAGATATATTAAGAATCATCATCTCCACTATTTAAATTTTGAAGATCTTCTAGTAAATTACTAAAAGAATCATCATCTTGATTCAACTGATTATCCACCTCTATAAACTGAGATTTTAATTTCTCTATTTTATCCTCTATCATATAACTACTTTGCTTAATCATATTTTCTCTATCATTACAAGTTTGTTCTATTTTAACAATATCCTCTTCGGTATATATTGGAATAATAAATTCAAATGTTGTACCTTTATTTTTCCCTTCACTAACAGCCCAAATTTCTCCATTCATTAAATTAACAAGATTTTTTACTAAGGTTAATCCCAAACCAATACCTTTACTTCCAAACTCTAAATCTCTTGAAGAATGGGTTGCTATAATATTTTCAGAAACCTCTGCCTCATAAAATTTATTAAATATTTTTTCCAAATATATCTTTTCTATTCCAATTCCTGTATCTTTTACATAAATATTCACAAATTCTCTATTTTTCTTTATAGTTTTTCTTATACCTACTGTTATTGTCCCTCCATCAGAAGTAAATTTAACAGCATTTGAAAGAAGTTGATGCATAATTTTTGTAAGAATAAGTTTATCAAAATAAGTTATAATACTATTTTCTTTTACTTCAAAAACTAAATTTAAATCTCTAAAATTTTTAACCTTATTAAAGAAGTTCTGAGATACCATCTTTACAAACTTTACAATATCATCTTTTTCATATTTTACATTAAAACAATCCTTTTCTAAATTATTTATATCAACAATCTCATCCATTACATCTTTTATTCTGTTAATAATATTTTCTATTTTTCCAATAATATCTTTCTGTAATTCTTTATATTCTTCTCCTTTATCTATAGTTGTTTTTAAAACATCTATATAATTTATTAAACTAAAAAGAGGTGTTCTAATCTCATGAGATATTATTCCTATAATATTCTCTTTTATACGCTCTATTCGAGTATATAAATCTCCATAATATTTCTTAACTTCCATTTGAAAACGAAGATTTGCATGAATATTAGCAAGCTTTTCTCTTGCATCTTCTAACATTGATTCATATACCTTTATTTTATTTTTTAGTATCTTATTTTCTTGAATAATTGTTGAATTCATCTCATCCAGTTTTATTACCCTAACTTGAATATAAGAAATCAACTTTATTAATAGTTTTAAATCTATCTTATCCTGATCAATAATTGTTACACCTCTATCCTTTAGCTGTTTTAATTTATCTTCGACTTTTGAAATTAAAATTTCATTTCTCACATAATATATTAATCCATAAATAAAAACATACACACTTATAGAAGCAGAAATTACTTGAAGAATATCATTAATTTCTGGAGATAAATAGCTAGATAATCCATAATAAACTATTTCAAAAGCAGCCAAAAATAATACAACTATTATATAACTCTTCTTAAAAAACATATAAAAGTTCCAATTGTAGTCTATATTTATCTAAATAAAAATTTTCTCCTATTGTGTAAACAATATTTATTATACTTTTTCCTTTAATTTTATCTAATAAAAAATCTTTATTAAATCCTATACAATCAATATAATATTTTTTATTCCTAATTTTCAATTTTAAATGTCTTTCTCCAACAATTTTTGGTTCATCTTCTACTAATACATTTCTTGATAAAAAAAGAGGTTTTCTATTCCCAATTCCAAAAGGTTCAAATCTTTTATATATCTTATAAAATCTATCATCTATTTCGTCTATATTCAAATCGTAATCCACTTTTATTTTTGATATACTAATATCATAATTTTTTAAAGAATCTTTTATAATATTCTTTAAACTTTCTTTAAATATTGGAAACAAATTCTTTTTTACTCTAACGCCTACTGCATAGGAATGTCCTCCAAAATACTCTAAACTATTAGAAAGTTTTTTCATTATATTATATATATCAAAACCTTCTATACTTCTTCCAG
The DNA here is from genome assembly GCA_027063545.1 of bacterium. GTDB lineage: Bacteria > JAMORN01 > JAMORN01 > JAMORN01 > JAMORN01 > JAMORN01. The sequence goes on from JAMORN010000222.1 coordinate 2,129, forward strand.
AACCTATATACATATCATTTACAGGTGAAAATATAAAAACGGGAATATTATATTCTTCACTAAGTCTTGAAGCTATACTACTATTTATCCCTATATGTCCATAATCTAAATTTAATATTATAAACTTTTCTTCTTCTATATTTAAATTTTCCAACTCTTTTTTTACTTTTTCATATATTTTTTTTTGTAATGATACACGCTTATTATACACTTTTTTTACCTCAATAAATTTCTCTTTTAATTTTTCTTCATTATTCTCCAGTAGTAAATCAACACTCTCTGATGCATGAGAAATCCTACCTGGAGCATTTAAAAAAGGAACTATCTTAAATATTATCTCTCGTATTTGATTACCTGATATAAATATATCTTCTAATCCTCCTCTATTTATATAAGAATTTTTTCCAAAAAATTTTTCTTTTATTAATTTCAAACTCTTCTCTTCTGTTTGTTTTAATTGTTTTATCCCTTCAATTACTATCTTTCTATTCTCATCAAGCAAAGGTACATAATCTGCTAATGTTCCTAATGCAACGTACTCTAATAAATAATTTGATTTCATTTCTTTATTCAACAGTTTATATATAACCTGTAATAACTTATAAGCAACTATTACTCCTGAAATTTCCTTATAGGGATATTGACTCTCCTTTAATTTAGGATTTATTACAATAGTATCCTTTGGTAATTTCTTTTCATCAATATTATGATGATCTGTTATTATTATATCTATTCCTAAAGATTTTGCATATTCTACTTCCTCTTTTGAAGAAATTCCATTATCTACTGTTAAAATTAGATCTATATTTTTTTCATTTACTAACTTAGAAATTGCTTCTTTATTTAATCCATAACCTTCCTCTATTCTGCTGGGTATATAATAATCTAAATAAAAGCCTAAATTTTCCAAACCCTTTTTTAAAACAACAATGGAGGTAATCCCATCTACATCATAGTCACCATAAATTAAAACATTCTTTCCTTGTTTTAAATAATCTATTAATTTTAACGCCCCTTCCTTTATATTAGGTAATAAAAAAGGATTATAAAATTCAAAACTCTCTGGTACTAAAAATTTTTTTATCCTTTCTTCATCTATTAATCCCCTTTGATAAAGAAGATAACTCAAAGATAAAGGGAGCCTAAATCTTCTTGATATCTCTACAACTTTTTCATTTAATTCTAATCCTAAAATCTCAAAAATAATATTGTCTACCTTTATCATATTAATAAACTTAAAAATATTAAAATAATTCGCTTTCTATTATCTTTTTTAAATTAATTAAAGCCCTTGCTCTATGAGAAATTGAATTTTTCTCCTCTAAACTCATCTCTGCATAAGTTTTTCCTTTTTCATCTACATAAAAAATAGGATCATATCCAAAACCTTCAGTTCCTATTTTTTCTGTGGTAATATGGCCTTCATTTGCTCCTTCTGCTACAAATTCTCTTCCATCTGGAAAAACTAAGGCTACAATAGTCTTAAAAACTGCCTTTCTTTTATCCCATTCAACCCCTTCTAATTCTTTTAAAAGTTTATTTACATTATCTTCATAAGTAGCATTCTCTCCCGCATATCTAGCTGAATAAACACCAGGAGCCCCTCCTAAATACTCAACCTCCAAGCCTGTATCATCAGACAAAGCTGGCATATTGAAAAACTTCGATATCTCTCTTGCTTTTTTTAACGCATTTTCTAAAAGAGTCTTTCCATCTTCTATTACTTCTGGAAACCCTTTAAAATCATCTAACGTTAAAAATTCTATATCCATATCCTTAAAAACATTCTTTATCTCTTTAATCTTATCTCTATTTCTTGTTGCTAAAACTATTTTTAATTTTGCCATTTTCCTACTCCTTATTTTTTCCTCAATTTAATCTACTTATGATAATTTCCACCTTTTATCATATCTAAAACCCTATATAATTGTTCCACTAAAAGAAGTCTTGCTATTTCATGAGAAAAAGTCATTCTAGAAAGACTCAATTTTAAATCTATCCTTTTATCATTTATATTTATAAACCTCTCAAATCCATCATGATCACCTATAAAAAATATCAATCTCTTAACTACTGTTAGTTTTCTTTCTATAAAGATTTTAAATTCTTCTGTGGAAAATTCTTTACCAAACTCAGTACATACTATTATATAGTCACCTTCCTTCTTTCCATTTAAATAATCAATAAATTTATTTTTATGTGAT
>JAMORN010000223.1 GCA_027063545.1 bacterium
ATGATAATTCTGAAATTCCTCTATTGCTATTAGTTGATGTAGAAAAGGTTAGGGATATACATCCATATTATAATGTCAAAACTGCTCCAACTCTTTTAATCTTAGATGGAAATAAAGCTATAACTATGATAAAAGGCTGTAATGATATAGATTTTTATAAATCTTTATTAAGGAAAAGAAAAAAAGTATTTCAAAACGAAACAGAAGATGAGAATAAAAGATTTCCTGATATAGTTGTATATACAACCACTCATTGTCCATGGTGTAAAAGATTAAAAGCTCATTTAGATAAATATGGTATTCCATATAGAGAAATAAACTTAGATCATGAGCCTCATATGGCTGAAGAGCTTGTAAGACAAACAGGACATACGGGTACACCTCAAGCAAATATAGGCGGAGAATGGGTAATTGGATTTGATAAACAGAAAATAAATAAACTATTAAATCTACCTGAATAAAAAGGAGGGGTAATTATGAAGGAACTTGTACCTGTTAATGGAAATGTTATACTAAAAGTTGAAGAAGAAGCTGAGAAAAAAACAGCTGCAGGAATCATACTTCCAGATACTGCAAAGGAAAAACCTACATATGGTAAAGTAATTGCTGTTGACAAAAGTGATGACGATATTCAAGTAAGTGTAGGCGATAAAGTTATCTTTAAAAAATATTCTGGTACTGAGATAGAAATTGATGGAGAAAAATATTTAATTCTACCATATTCTGATATTCTTGCTAAAATTGTAGAAACAGAAGAAATATAGTCAACTTTTACCCCCTCCTATTATAACTTATAACTTAATAGGAGGGGGTTATTTTAAATAATATTCTAATCTTCTTATAATTTCATGTTTTCCTATCAAACTCATTAATGAAAAAATAGGCGGAGTAGTCTCTTTTCTTGTTAAAATCAAACGTAAATCTTTAGCTAAATCTTTTAATTTTATTCCTATATTATTAACAAAATTCCTAGTTAATTTTTCTAAAAATTTATCGTCTTTAAATTCATCTTCAGATATTGTTTTTAATAAATTTTTATAATCTTCTAAAATATCCTCTGGTAATATACTCTCATATCTTTCATCTACTATAAAATCTGCTCTAAGATATCCAAAGTGTTCTACAAAATCATATAAATAACTAACTCTTACTTTTAACAATTCTATAAGAGTTAAAATCTTATTACGCTCTATATCACTTATATGCTCTTTAAATTCTCTTTCTATATAATAAAAAATCTTATTAGAATCTAAATTTCTAATATGCTTTTTATTAAGATAGTTCAATTTATTCCTATCAAATATAACTGGTTTTCTTTTTATACCATCAATATCAAATTCTCTAATCAATTGCTCTATTGTAAAAAATCCATCACCACCTTTATTCCCTTTGGGAGCCCATCCCATTAAAGAAACAAAATTAATAACAGCTTCTGGAATATATTTTTTCCTAAAATCATCTTCTATTGCAAACTTTGGATCTCTTTTAGAAAGCTTTTTCTTCTCACTATTTAAAATCATTGGAATATGTACGAAAGTTGGATATTCCCATCCAAAAGCTTCATATAGTAATATTTGTTTAGGTGTATTTGAAATATGATCCTCACCTCTAATAATATGAGTTATTCCCATTAGATGATCATCAATAACAGCTGTGAAGTTATATAAAAAAGATCCATCAGATCGTGTTAATGCAAAATCATCTAGTTCTTCTATGGAAAAGTTTATTCTACCATATACTAAATCATTAAACTCTATATCTTCTCTGTTTTCTGAAAGTTTAAATCTAAATATATGAGGTTCCCCATTATTTATTCTTTTAATAGCCTCTTCCTTTGGTATATTTCTACAATAGCCCGGATATTTATAGGAAATGCCTTTCTTTAAAGCTTCTTCTCTTTCTTTTTTTAACTTTTCTTGAGAACAAAAGCAAGGGTATATTTTATTTTCTTCCCATAGTTTTATTAAATATTGTTTATATATATCAAATCTAGAACTTTGAAAATATATTTGATCAAAATTGATATTTAAATATTCAAAAAACTCTAATATGACATCTATATATTCTTTTTTTACCCTACTATTATCTGTATCCTCAATTCTTAAAATTAATTTTCCCTGATTTTTCTTAGTAAATAAATAGTTAAATATAGCTGTTCTTAAACTACCAAAATGAAGCTTTCCAGTAGGAGAAGGTGCAAATCTTACAGTTATCATGAACAAAAAATAATATTTTTATATAAATAAATCTAATCAATCCCCGGATATTCTTAAATAGAATATCCGGGGAAGGTTTTTTAATTTAGATTACAACTTTCAATTTCTGCTTCTATCTTAATATTATCCTTAGAAAATGTTATTTTTAATTTATCTTCTGGATAATCTACACCTTCAAGTTCTGCTACTATTATTACATCTGTAGTTCCATCATAATATGCTTCATTTCTATATGAATCCCCTGGATAAACTTTATCGCCTATTGTAACCTGAATTACTTTAAAATTATTTTCTTCTATTCTTTCTAACACATCTCTCCAAATCCACCTCTTTGATCATCCCATGTTTTTAATTTATATGTAGCAATCCATTTGTGAGAACCTTCTAAATTATCAAATTTTTCCAATGTTCCTACAAAATTATCATCTGGATAAAGTATCCAGTCTATTGTATGTAAAAAAGCATTAACACTATTATCTATATTAGGATATCTCACAAAAACAGGACTTAATGAATCTGATTTTCTTGAATCATCAGGGTCATCTACATATGTAATAGCAAATACTATTGTATCATGTCCTAAGCCATCTTTAATATAAACAGATAAAGAAGAATAATCTTTTCCTAATAAGGCCCCTAATGTAGATGCATCTGCTAATGTTAAAAAACCTTGTACACCAATATCATTAGAATATCCTTTCTCTTTTAATTTTTCCATTAACTGATTGAATTTATCCTCTGTCAACATATCATAGTAATTTGTTCCTGTTACTATATACCATTCATCATGATAATACCCATCTTTTTTTTGAACAAAACTTGATATCTTTGTTGGCTGAAAAACTTCTTCTACTATATTATTAAAAATTAAATTTTGTGTAGAGGAATTACTTTGGTCATCAGAAGTTGAATTTGAATTTTCTGTATCATTTGAGTTTAAAGAAGAATCATTAGTTTTAAAAGTACAATTTGACATTAAACCTATTGAAATAAATAAAATTAAAAAAATATAAAATATTCGGTTCGCCATATTATACCTCCTTGTTTTATAAATTAGTAACTATAATTACAAAAATTGTTTTTTTTAATTTACAAAAATTTCAGATTTTTTGTCAAGACTAAAAAAGAATTTTTTGTATTCAATTCGAAATACAAAAAATCATATTAATATTAAAAAATCAATAGAACGGAGAGGGCGGGATTCGAACCCGCGGTACGGGCTTTTAACCCGTACAACGCCTTAGCAGGGCGCCGCCTTCAGCCAGCTCGGCCACCTCTCCTTTTGTATTATCTTCTAGGATTAAAAAATAATATTTTTTTCCTTTGTTAACAAATTTTATTAGTTGATGTTAAATCTTAATAAATCCCCTTATATTTTTTATGTCCCCTCCATAATCCTTCTTCATTCTTTAATAAACTTACTTTACTATTTTAACAATACCATTCTTTTTATTATATTAAAGCCATTACCAGCAAACTTTATAAAATATACCCCACTTGATAATCCCTTTGCATTGAATTTATATTTATAAACTCCTGATTTTAATACTTTGTCATTTACTAACTCTTTTACCAATTTACCATTTATATCATAAATTCCTAAATGAATTTTTGCATCTCTAGGTATATAAATTTCTATAGTTGTAATAGGATTAAATGGATTTGGATAATTTTTTACATATAATTTGCCTTTACCTAACCTTACTCTTTTTACTCCTGTCATGATTTTATCAGGCTCTACAACAATAAAATTAGCACTATATTTTTTTATAGGAACTACAATATCTCCAGATCCTATTTCTATTTCATAAGGAGGTATACTATCATAATCTCTAGGTCCATATAATTCTCCATTAGGAGAAGTTAGGCCATTTATATAGATTTTTCTAGACTTTAAAGAATCATAATAAACTTCGTACATATAAAGTTTTGTCCCTGGATTAAAATTAGTAAAATCAAGTTTTACATTTTTATCAACACCATCTTCATTTACTATTACTAAAGATAAATACCCATTTGAAAATCTACTTGCATAAGTAAATACCTTACTATCTGATGAACTACTAGAAACCATCACATCTCCAAAGGTTTGCCTATAGT
>JAMORN010000224.1 GCA_027063545.1 bacterium
CACCTGCAAATTTACTATGATAGTGTAATTGAATAATTATCCCTTTCATATAAAATTCTCTTTTTTCAATTTTATTATAAAGTCCTTAGAATTTAAATAATTTTCTATATTCTCAAATGATATATTCTTTGCTTCTATTTGTTTTTTCACACTCTCAAGCATTTGAATAATTTCAGACAATTTTTCCACAGTTTGTCCTATTTGTTCTATTTTTTTATCTTTTTGTTCAATATTCTTTATAGATTTAGCTATTGTAATATAATTTTTTATAGTAAAAAGAGGGGAATTAACGTAATGATGAATAGAATTAACAAAAGCATTTAATAGTAGTAAGTAATTCTTTTTTTCTTTTTTTTCCTGAGTAAATAATGAAAGTAATTGAAATTTCTTTTTTAAACTTTCTTCAATTAAATTAAATATATCATTGACTAATTCATCAGATATATTATTATTATATGCAATTCCTATAACTCCTACAATATCTTTAATTATTACTACTTTATACTTATAAATTTCATTTTTTCTAACAATTTCTAAATCTTTTTTTAAAGATATAACATACCCAAGAATTCCATTATAACTTTCAGAAAAACTCAAATTATCTTTAGATAGATTAACATCTATACCCTTTTTGATATTTAATATTAGTTTATCATTAGAATCATATAAGGATATTTCAAGTCCTAAAATATTAAAATACTTAAATAAAAAATCTATTAATATTTTTATATCTTTATTCATAACCAATTTATTTATAATATTTCTTTTAATGCATCTTCTATACTATCATGGATATCTAATACTGTAGAAGCTCCGATAATACTTATTATATCATATATATTATCATTAACATTAATTAGAGCAAAATTTTTTTGTTGTTCTTTTACAAAATTATTAAAATGAAGTAGTACTCCTATTCCTGTAGAATTTAAATAACTTAAATTTTCAAAATCAGCAATAATAATATCTTGTTCTTTATAATCTTCATTTACCATTTTTTCCAATAATTCTAAAACGTCAGTAGCATTGGTTGTATCTAACTCTCCATTAAATTTTATAATTAATACTTTATTATTCTTTTCATAAATCTCTGGTGTGATTTCAATGTTTGATAACATTTTTATCCTCCTTCTTTTTCTTTATATTTAACAACCCTAATAATAGTTCTATCTTCTAAAGTTTTTACATTAATTTTATCGGATAACATTTTTACAATAGTTAATCCTCTTCCTCTTATACTGTTAGAGTTTATGTTTAATAGTTGTTCGGGAGAAGCGTTTTTTATATATTCTTGTATAGTTTTAGCTTCTTTTATAGTAGTAATTTTATTATGAACAAAAAATTCTATTTTTTTAGAAGATAATAAAAGAGTAAGTCTTATGGTATCCTCATATGTGTTATCCCAATTTCCATGTTCTACAGCATTTGTACACAATTCATCTGCTATTGTTTTTATTCTATTTATAGTTTTTTGATCAAATTGTTTTATTTTAGCAATATTCCCAATAAAATTTCTTATAGCAGGAATAAATTTTAAATGAGGAGAAAATTTTAATTTTATTTTTTCAGCTATTAAGGGATTTTCCCATTTAATTTTTTGAACACACTCTTCTATAGAAGTACAGATGCTAATTATTTTATATAATCCTATTTTTATGAGTTTAGATTTTAGATGAGAGTTATCTTTAACTAGAATAATTAAAGTACTATCTATATCAATTATTTGACTTTTTAGGATTAAAAGATATCCCAATACTTCTTCAGATACATCTTCTATGTTTCTAAAATCTAAAATTATATTTCTATTTGATACCTCCAATAGTGGTAAAAAAATATACTCTAATTCTTTCTTTTTTTTAATGAATGTAGTTTCGTAAATTTTTACTATATATATATGTTTTGAGTTGCTATGTTCTATAATTTCATATTTCATATCTATGACTCTTTTTTATTATTTTTATCTTTATATTTAACAACATGAATAGTTGTATCTCCAAATTCATTTATTTTTACCTCTATTTCATCAGATATGAGTTTTACTAAAAATAATCCTTTACCTTCATTTTTTACTTTGTCTACTTTTTTATTTAATCTATCAATAATAGTTAATAGTCTTTCTTTATGTATCTTATTATTTCCTTTGTCTTCAATATTTATCATATATAATCTTTCATTAAATTCCATTTTTATATTTATATAAGCACTCATTTTATTGGAACCATATATAATTGCATTTGTGTCTAACTCATCAACAACAACTTCAGCATGAAAGCTTTCTTTTTCTTCATATCCAAATGCTTGTAGTATTTCTTTAAATAACTCTCTAATAGGAGGTACATATTTTAATATAGGTGGATGTGTTATTTCTATGGAAAGTAAATTTTTATCTCCTTTATCATCCATCATTAACTTTCCTTTTTATAATTACTAGCGTAATATCATCATGTTGAGGGAATCCTTTGCTGAAGTTTTTTATTTCTTCTATAATATAATTTTTTAATTTGTTTATATCAGGATTATTATTGCACTCTTTAATCTTTCTAAAAAATACATCTTGTAAGTTTTCTAAACCAAAGAATTCTTCTTTATTGGTTTCTGGATTAAGACCTTTTGCTTCAGTAACTCCATCAGTATAAAGTAACATTATATCACCCTCATTTAATTCTATAGTAGTTTCCTTAACTTTTTGGGCATATAATTCATTGACTGGTAAAATTCCAAAAGCAATACCTCTTTCTTTAACAATGTCAATTCTATTACTTTTATGTCTATAAATTAAAATTTTTTCATGTCCACAATCAGTATAATAGAATTTTTTTTCCTTAGGATCCCATAATAAATATAGAAATGTAATAAATTTTCCTAGGTCTAAATACTGACTTATTAAGTTATTCAGATTTATAACAAATTCTTTAGGTTTATAAGTTTTATATATAATAGCATGAATAAGTGTACGTAAAATTAACATTAAGATTCCTGCCACAAGTCCTTTTCCAGAAATATCACCAATCATAAATGCTATTTTTTCATCTTCAAGTTTTATTATATCATAATAATCTCCTCCAATTTCTTGAGCAGGAATACTAATGCCAACAAATTCTAGCTCATCACTTTTAGGAATTTTATTAATATCAGGTAAAGCTCTAAGTTGTATTTGTCTAGCAATATCCATTTCTCTTTTTATAGCTTCTGATCTAGCATATTCTTTAGATAAGTTAATAGAAGAAATAAAGTTGTCTATAATAAGAGATATTAAAGAGGCTAAGTGTACATAATCATCAATTTTTATTATATCATTTTTATTATTTTCCAAAACAATAAAACCAAACATTTGGTTGTTATTATATAGAGGAATAATCATTATATTTTTTATATATGAAGATATATCCATATGTTTGTGTAAAAAATGTTTTATTGGAGAGGATATATATAATATTTCTCCTGCTTCTTCTATAGTTTTTATAAAGATATCATCACTACTAAAATATTTATTCTCAGCCATGCTTTTAAGTTGATTTCTTGGAAGACTATTTATATATACATCGTCAAAATCTAAAGGTATATATCCCCCTTCTGTAATTTTAAGAACAAATATTTTTTTATCTTCCTTTTTGCTATTTAAATATATAGCTCCTCCTTGCCATTTTAGTTCTGTTATTATGATAGTTAAAATTCTTCTTAATATAGGTATAAAAGCTTTATTAAAGGAGGTTAAGTTAGTTGAATGAAACTCTTTTGTCACAGTTACAAGTTTTAAAAATACCTCTATTATTTTTATTCTTTGGGTAAGTAAGATATTAGTTTTTTTATATTCTTCTATAGTCCTTTTAAGATCCTTCAGAAATAGGGTAGCAAATAAAATAGAGGTTATTATATTGGTAACATTTATCATATTTTTATGAATAGTAAAAAGGAAGTAGTTATGAAGAATGATTGTAATGGTTAAAAAAAACAGAGTTTCTCGGTATTTTTTGTCATTAATTAGAAAGAGGTTTAGTCCTAAAAGAGCAATACTATTAAAAAAAATAGAAATATTTATAAATGTATCATATTTTAATAAGTCAAGTAGTAAAAAACTTAGTCCATTAAATATGAAAATAAAAATTGGATATAAAAAGTATTTTTTATTAAGTTTTTTGATGTATTTTATAAATGAGAATAGTAAAAAGAAAGAAATAGAAAAATCTACAATACTATAGTAAATAATTTTTAGAAAACTTCCATGAAAAAAAAGGTATTTATTAATTAGATAGACTATCCATAAAAAAGAAAAAAAATAGTAAAATAACTTCTTTCGTTTATTTGTTTCTG
>JAMORN010000225.1 GCA_027063545.1 bacterium
ATTAATAGAAGAAAATATAAAATTATTAGGGGGAGATATTACATTAAGTCAAAAAATATTTTTCTCAGCAACTCTTATAGGTAGATTGCTTACATCAGAGTCTATTTTAAGATATAAAGCAAATATAGGAGATGTAGTTTTTATAACAGGATATACAGGAATTTCTGCTTTAGGATTATGGGCCTTAAAAAATAATGTAAAAATAGATAATAGAGTTTTAAATATTCATAAACGGGCAACTCACAGAAGAGATTTATTAGAAATAATTTCCAAAATAGATATAACTTCAATGACAGATATATCTGATTCTTTATATATAGCATTAAAGTTGTTAATAGATGAAAATAAAGATATCGTAATTGATACTCTTCCAATAGCAGATGAGTTTGACTTTTTGAGTGATATGAGTATGATAGAAGATTTTATATTATATGGAGGAGAAGATTTTGAACTTGTTTTTACGGCACCTAAAAGTGAAGAAAGCAATATAATAGACTTATTTAAAAAATATAAAAAGAATATTTTTAAAATAGGATATGTGAAGGAAGGTAGGAGAAGAATTATATATAAAGACAAAATATTAAAAGATAAAGGATTTAGACATTTTTAATTTTTATTTAAAAAATTTATTTTTTATAAATAATATAAAAAATAAGCGGGCGTAGCTCAGTGGTAGAGCATCTGCTTCCCAAGCAGATGGTCGCGGGTTCAAGTCCCGTCGCCCGCTTTTGTTTTAAGATTTATAAGGTTTAGATATGTCCAATATAAAATTAACTCTTTCTTTTATTGGAACTAATTTTTCAGGTTGGCAATATCAGCCCAATTATAGAACAGTAGAGGGGGAAATAAGAAAAGTACTTGATAGATTATATAAAAACTATTGTATAGCTGGTTGCTCAAGAACTGATAGAGGTGTTCATGCTCGAGAGTATATTGCTAATTTTAAAGTAAAGGAAAACAGAATCCCTTTGAATAAATTAAAGGATATTTTAAACAATTCTCTACCTGATGATATTAGTATCCTAAATGTAGAAGAAGCAAATGAGACTTTTCATTCTACTAAGGATAGTAAAGAAAAAGTTTATATTTATAGAATAACTTCAGAAAAAAATCCTTTTTTAGTTAATGTTTTATATTATCCAAAGTTTAATAAAATTAATATAGATTATCTTAAAGAAGCTATTTCTTATTTTATAGGCGAGTATGATTTTTATACATTTTCTAAAAAAGATGAGCATAGAGATAATAATGAGAATTATAGTTATATATGTAAAATAACAGAAGCAGATATTACTCTAAATAAAAATATTTTAGAAATAAAATTTAGAGGTAATAGATTTTTATATAATATGGTTAGAAAAATGGTTGGAACATTAATTTATATAGGAGAAAATAAATTATCACCAGATTATATAAAATATGCTCTAAAGAAAAGAGATAGATCTTCATCTAAACAAACATTTCCAGCAAGGGGGCTAACATTAGAAAAAGTAATATATTAATAATAATATTATCATTATTTTTTTATACAAGAGATTTATTAGCATTACCTATAAACTATAATTTAGTAGATCTGATTGATAAAGTAAAATCCTCAATAGTTTCTATTAGTGTTACCTCATATAAGGTTGTTAAAAAGAGTCCTTTTGAAGATCCTTTTTTTAGGGAATTGTTTCCTTATTTTTCAATGAATTATTTAGAAAAGGTTAAGTATATAGGAACAGGAGTAATAATCTCGGAAAATGGTTATATAATAACCAATTATCATGTAATAGAAAATGCAAAAGATATTATAGTTACTTTATATAATAAAAAAAATTATAGGGCAAAAGTGGTTGGTTATGATAAAATAAATGATTTGGCTTTATTAAAGATTAATGTTAAAGGGTTAAAATCTATAAAATTTTCCAATAAATTACCCAAGGTAGGGGAATGGGTAATTGCTTTAGGCTACCCTTTAGGGTATATAAATATAAACTCATCTCCATCAGCTAGTATAGGGATAATATCAGCTATTAATTTGGATTTTAATTTTATAGAGGAAGGTCATATATATAGAAATATGATACAGACCGATGCTTCTATAAATCCGGGGAATTCTGGAGGTCCTTTAATAAACTTAAGAGGTAGTATAGTGGGAATAAATACATTTATAATAACCAGAAGTGGTGGAAACGAAGGAATAGCATTTGCTATTCCTTCTTATAGAGTAAAACTTTTTATAAGTGAGATATTAAAATATGGAAAAGTTAGAGATTTATATTTAGGATTAAAGGTAAAAAAAGTACAGGGTGAGGTATTAAGAGTTTTAGGATTAAATATTAATCAAGCAGTAGTAATATCTAATATAGACAAGAATTCTCCAGCAGAGAAATCAGGATTAAAGGTAGGTGATATTATTTTAAAAATAAATGGTATGGAGATAAATAAATTAGTTGATATAGGAATAGCTTTAGTAGGGTTATATCCAGGAGAGAAAGTTAACTTTTTAGTATATAGAAAGGGTAAGTATATAAATAAGTTATTAAAGTTATCAGGAAAGTTATAATTATACTAAAGGAGAAAAAATATGAAATTTGCTGAATGGGGATATTCCACAATAATAATTAGTATAATTTTTTTATTAATACTTGAGTTAATAAATATCTTTGTTTTTAATAATAACAAGATAATCTTTATAATTGTTTTCCTTTTAGCTGCTGAGGTACTTTATTTTTTTAGAGATCCGGAAAGAAGTCCTGATATTAACAAAGATACTATTATTATTTCACCAGCAGATGGTAAGGTTATTGAAATTATGGAAGGAAAAGATAAGATAATAGGAGAATATATAAAAATTGGTGTATTTATGAATATCTTTAATGTGCATGTAAATAGAATTCCCTATGATGGAGAGGTTATTGCTAAAGAATATATAAAAGGAAAATTTTTATCTGCTTTTAATCCAAAGGCTTCTCTTGAAAATGAAAGAAATATAATATATATTAAAACTAAGTATGGCAATATAAAAGTTGTCCAAATAGCAGGATTAATAGCAAGAAGGATTATAGATACATTAAAAATTGGCGATAACGTATATAAAGGTCAAAGATTTGGAATGATAAAGTTTGGTTCTAAGGTTGATATTTATTTGCCCAAGTATAAGGTAAAAATATTAGTAGAAATAGATGATAAAGTTTATGCAGGTAAGACTCCTATAGCAGAATTTAAAGGAGAGTAAAGATGCAATTTAAATATTTAATTCCTAATTCATTTACCACCATAAATTTACTTCTAGGTGTTTTAAGTATATTTAATATTTTAAATATACAGCAAGATGATATTACAGGAATCATAAAATCTTTATGGATAATAGTGATAGCAGGCTTTTTTGATGGTTTTGATGGTAAATTGGCAAGAATGACAAATACACAATCTAAATTTGGAGTAGAATATGATTCTTTAGCAGATTTAGTTACTTTTGTTTTAGCACCTGCTTTTATAGTATATAAAATAATACCTCAAAATAATCTTTTTTTTATGTCAACTGTACTTATTTATATAGTAGCAGGAGCGTTAAGATTGGCAAGATTTAATGTTGTTCAGGGTAGTGAAAAGAAAAAAGGAAAGTTTTTAGGCTTACCTACTCCTGGGGCTTCAGGGACTATTATAGGTTATATGCTTTTTTATATTTATTGGAAGGATTGTAATATTAATTATAGTTTCTTTATAACAACTTTATCTGTTATTACAATGGTATCAGGATTTTTGATGATAAGTAATATTTATTATGATAATGTTTATACTATGTTTAAGGTGGAGAGTAGATTATTTAAAATAGGGAAATTTTCAATACCATTTATTGTATTTTTAGGATTATTAATATTTCTATTATTAACCAATAGATTATATTATTTCTTTTTTCCACTATCTGTATATTATCATTTAAGAGCCTTTTACAATATGATAAAAGAAAAGGAAAGGGCAAATCAATACGTATGAAAGAGAGAAAAAAGCTATCGCATCTTTTATTTATAATATTTTTAGCAATAATATTTTCAGGAATATTAGGAGAAATCATAAAGCTATTACCTGATAGTCCTTTTAGAAGGGCTTTTTTAAATAGTATATTTGAAATTTCTATAGGAATGAAGCCAATAAATAATCTAGATACTATAGTAGATTTAACAACAGCTCAACCAGTTATTGTCAATTTAGGTTTTTTTGCTTTTAAATTTGGCTTTATATTTCAGTTTAATTTTATTACATTTTTAAGTATTTTATTAGCTGTATATTTATATAAACTTTATAGACACTAAAATAAAAAAGG
>JAMORN010000226.1 GCA_027063545.1 bacterium
ATACCTAATACATCAGGATCATGTTCCTTATCATAAGAAAGTACCCATACATGAATAAAAACATCTCTATAAAAATTTTCAGGGAATAAAGGTCTAAAAGTCCTATCTATAAGTCTTGCTGACAATATTTCATTAGGTAAAGCCTTACCTTCTCTCTTAGTAAAACCTCCTGGTATCTTACCAGCAGCATAAGCCTTTTCTCTATAATCAACAACTAAAGGCAAAAAATCTATATCCTGCCTTTCATCTCCTACAACAACCGCTGCTAAAACAGTTGTTTCTCCATAAGTTAAAAGACAAGAACTTGTAGCCTGTTTAGCTACTTTACCAATCTCTACAACTAATTTAGTCCCATTAATTTCTTTTTCTTTTTTTATATATCCCTTAATCATAATAATCTCCTTGTAAACTCATCAAAAAAGAGCTCAACAACCTGAAAGATAATATAATAAATTTTTTTCTTTTATTTTCTTAAACCTAATCTCTTTATAATATCATAATATCTATTTATATCTTTCTTTATTAAATAATTCAAAAGTCTTCTTCTTTTTGAAATCATTTTCATTAAACCAACTCTTGAATGATAATCTTTTTTATGAATTTTAAAATGTTCTGTTAATCTCTTTATTCTTTCTGTTAAAATAGCTATTTGAACCTCTGGTGATCCAGTATCTTTATCATGTAAA
This sequence comes from bacterium, assembly GCA_027063545.1. Taxonomy (GTDB): domain Bacteria; phylum JAMORN01; class JAMORN01; order JAMORN01; family JAMORN01; genus JAMORN01. Next base: position 687 of record JAMORN010000226.1, read on the forward strand.
GCATACTTTTTTATAATTTCTTGCTTTTCTTCTTTTGTTAAATTCATACCCTTTATACCTCCTTAACAATTTTTTTTATTTTATTTATATCTCTGTTTATTTGTTGTTTCAACTCTTCTATATTATTAAACTTTTGTTCTTCTCTTATCTTTTCCACAAATTCTACCATAACCTCTTCATTCTCTTCTACTTCTATTTTTTTATCAACAACAAATACTTCTATTGTTATATTATTCTCATTAAACGTTGGTTTTCTTCCTATATTACAGGCACCTATATATTTATTCCCTTTAATATATATATAAACAAAGTAAACACCTTTGTTTAATATAAACTTCTCTTTGCAGATAGGCTCTATATTTATTGTAGGAAATCCTATATTTCTTCCTCTACCTCTACCTTTTCTTCTCACACCTAAAATAAAGTAATTATATCCTAATAGAATATTTGCTTTTTTTAAATTGTCCCTTTCTAGTAAATTTCTTATCAGAGAAGAAGAAATAATATTGTCTTTATCTGTAATTAAATTCTCTATTCTAATGTTTATTCCAACATTTCTAGAAATCTCTTTTATATCTGTATTCTGTAAATTATACTTCCCCAATCTATGGTTATTGCCTATAACAAAGATCTCTACATTAAAATTTTTCTTTAACAAAAATAAAAAATTTTTAGCATCAATGTCTTTAATATTTTCAAAATTTAAAACAAATAAATAATCAACAGAAAATTCTTTTTCTAAAAATAAAATTTTTTCATCCAAACACATTAAAACTTTATCTATTTTTTTAAAATAAATCTTAGGTAAAATATCAAATGTAAAAATAGCTGTTTTATAGTCTTTATTAATTTTTTTTTCTAATTCTAATTTATTTAACAAATTACGATGTCCTCTATGAATTCCATCAAAGCTACCTAAAGTTGATATTAATTTTTGTTCTTTTATACTAAAAGAATAAATATCATCTATTTTTACTATTTCCATAAAGTTAATCACATAAATTTCAAATAATTATAATTCTTATCAATAATAGCTAAAAGTTCTCCTGTATATTCATCAAATACAGGATAAAAATTCGCCTTATATATTCCTTTATTAATTGGATATCCCCTTAGAGGTAATTTTATTCCATTTTTTAATTTTCTTATTACATTTATATTTGAGACATAGATTCTATCAAAAAGTTTTAAAAAATTATTTATATCTATAGAAAATCTATCAAGGTCATCTATAGAATTAATATCATCTAATCTAACACAATCTTTTAATTTAAAAATCCAGTTTTTAAGTCGTATAAGAGAATTTACTACTGCCCCAGTTCCTAAAAATTCTCCAATATCATTAACTAGTGACCGGATATATGTTCCTTTAGAAACTTTTGAAATAAAACAAAACTCATTATTATTAAATTCTAATAATCTAGACTTTATATAAACCTTTTTAGATTTTAGTTTAGGCTTTTGATTATATTCTCTAACCCATTTATAAGATGGTAAACCTTTCCATTTTTTTGAAGAATATAAAGGTGGTTGTTGAATTATATATCCTGAAAATTTTTTTAAAGCTTTCTTTATTTCCTCCTCTGATATAGGTCTTGTTATATCTTGCTTTATTAATTCTCCCTCAATATCATACGTATCACTTTTATAACCTAAAATAGCTTTTACCAAATATAATTTATAATTATCACAGAAAATATCCTGAAACTTAGTGGCTCGATTAAATAAAAGTATAACAACCCCCTCAGCAATAGGATCAAGAGTCCCTGTATGCCCAATTTTTATTTTATTTAACTCTTTTAACTTTCTTCTTAAATTCCTTATAATATCAAACGTAGATAATCCTTTGGGTTTATTTATACATAAAATAGCATCTTTATTAAACATATTTTTTTATCTCTTTTAACAACTTTTCCCAAGTTTCTTCAAAAGCTCCATTTATTCTACATCCTGCAGCCTGAGGATGACCTCCCCCCCCAAAAACTTTTACTATATCTCTTAAATTTATTCCTTTAACAGCTCTTAATGAATATTTTACTTCATTTTTATCTTCGTATATATAAGCCATAACACCTATTTTAACGCCTCTTAACTTTAATGTGTAATCAACAAATCCTTCTGTATCAGATTTTGATGCATTATACTTTTCTACAATAGATTGAGGTAATTTAAAAAGACACAGTTTCCCATCTAATAAAAGTTCCATATTATCTAACACATAAGACAATAATTTATATTTTATAGGAGATTCATTGGAAAATAATACCCTATAAATTTCTGAACAATCAATACCTGTTTCACATAATTCAGATACAATATCAAATACCTCTTTTGTTGTATTTGAATAAGCAAATCTTCCTGTATCTCCGAGGATTGTTATATATATAAGTTCTGCAAAAACTTTATCTATATTATAATCAATAAATTTTGCAAAATTATATACAATAACACCTGTAGCAGCAGCTCCTGGTATTATTATATTTAAATCTCCAAATCTTTCATTATCTCCATGATGATCTATAACCAATTTAGGTAAATTTTTCGTATAATCTCTTAAAAATTCTGGAACTCTTTTCCAATCACTTGTATCCAAAGTAACAAGAAGATCAAAAGAATTAAAATCAATATTAGAATCTTCTGTTATTACATTTATAGAAGCCCTTTCTGTTACTTTTTGAAAAACATAATCATAAACATTTCTTTCTAAAAATACATACGTATCTTTTTTATAAAATTCCTTTAAAATTTTATAAAAGCTTAAAATACTTCCTAAGCAATCAAAATCCGTATTTATATGACCAGAAATAATAATCCTTTTCCCACTAAAATTCTTTAAAAAATTATCTATTTGAGAAAACAATTCCTTATTATTCTCCATTTCTCTCTTCCTTTTTTATTTCTCTAAAAATATCTTCAATCCTCATATAAGAAATAAATTCCTTATCATACTCAAAATATAATTTAGGAGTAAAACGCAATATAGAAAGTCTTTTTAATATATTTTGTAAATCTATTCTTATTTCTTCTAACTTCTCTTTTATTATATCTTGCTTGTCTTGATTTAATAATGTCGCAAAAAATACCTTAGCACTTCTCTCGTCTTTTGATAATTTTACTCTTGTAATAGTAATATTTTTTAAATCTATATCATCTATATTCTGAGTAATATAACTAAAAATAGTTTCTTTTATTGCCTTTTCTTTTCTTTCTTTTTTAAAACTTCTA
>JAMORN010000227.1 GCA_027063545.1 bacterium
CAAATAACAAGTTGTGTTATGTGGACAGAAGAGATTTTAAATATGAAAAGTAATGGTTTAGAAAAAGGATTTGAAGTAGGGCCGGGAAAGGTTTTAAAAGGCCTTATAAGGCAGATTGATAGAACAATAAATGTAGTAGTTACAGATAATTTATATAATGTAGAAAAAATAGAATAACAGGAGAGTATACTTATGGGATTGGTAGATGGAAAAATAGCACTTATAACAGGTTCTGCTAGAGGAATAGGGTTTGCCATAGCCACAAAATTGGCAGAGAATGGAGCAAAAGTTATAATTACAGATATAAATCAAGAAGGTGTGGATAATGCTGTAGCTGAGTTAAAATCAAAAGGTTATGAAGCATATGGATATATTTTAAATGTAGCAGATTTTGAAAATGTAAAGGAAACATTAGAAAAAATATTGAAAGAGGTTGGAGATATTGATATTTTAGTAAATAATGCAGGAATTACAAAGGATAATTTATTATTAAAAATGAGTAAAGAAGATTGGGATGCAGTAATTGGTGTTAATTTAACAGGAACATTTAATACTATTAAAGTTTTATACAGACATTTTATGAAGAAAAGAAGTGGAAAGATTATAAATATAGCTTCTGTTATAGGATTGATGGGAAATGTTGGGCAGACAAATTATGCTGCTAGTAAAGCTGGAGTTATAGGTATAACAAAGTCTGTGGCTAGGGAAATGGCTTCAAGAGGCGTTAATGTAAATGCGGTTGCTCCTGGATTTATAAAAACAGCTATGACTGATAAACTGCCAGAAAATGAAAAGAAGAAGATTTTAGATCAGATTCCTATGGGTAAGATGGGACTTCCAGAAGATGTAGCTAATGTGGTTTTATTTTTAGCAAGTCCTTTATCAGATTATATAACAGGACAAGTTATAGTTGTTGATGGAGGAATGGTAACATATTAATCAATAAAAAATAAAAAAATTACTAAAAAAAGGGAGGAAAAAAAATGGCAGACATAGCAGAAAGAGTGAAAAAGGTAGTAGCAGAACAATTAGGAGTAGAATTAGAAAAAGTAACAGAAGAAGCTTCATTTACAGAAGATTTAGGAGCAGATTCTTTAGATATAGTTGAGCTTGCTATGGCTTTAGAAGAGGAATTTGAGATTGAAATTCCAGATGAAGATGCTCAAGCCATTAAAACTGTAGGTGATGCTATTGAATATATTAAAAATAAGTTATCATAATATAATACACTTGGTTATAAAAAGTTTTGGTATAATATAATTTTAAAGGGAGGCTCTTTTTATAAAGAGCGTCCCTTTTTTTATATATCTTTTCTAGGGGTAAATAATAAATCTAAACAAGGAGTCTATAGAATGTCTGAGAATAAGGTGGTAGTTACAGGAATGGGGGTTGTTTCACCTGTAGGTAATAATTTAGAAGAGTTATGGAACAATTTGATAAATGGAGTTTCTGGAGTTGATTATATTAAAAATTTTGATGCTTCTAATTTTAGTGTAAAAATAGCGGGGGAGGTAAAAGATTTTGATGAAAGTAAATATTTAGATAAAAAAGAACAAAAGAAACTTGATAGATTTTTAAAGTTTGCTATCTATGCTGCAATGGAAGCACTTCAGGATGCTAATTTAAATTTAGAGGATGGAAGTGTTGATCCTACAAGAGTAGCTGTAATAATTGGTTCTGGGATGGGAGGATTAAAAACAATAGAGGATAATCATAGACTTTTGGTTGAGGTAGGATATCATAAAATAAGTCCATTCTTTGTACCATATTCAATAATAGATATGACTTCAGGAATTGTTTCAATAAAAACAAAGGCAAAGGGAGCAAATTATTCAATAGTATCAGCATGTGCTTCTGGTGCTAATGCTATTGGTACTGCTTATCTTTTATTAAAGACAGGAAAAGCAGATGTTGTGATTACTGGAGGTACAGAGGCTGCAGTAACTCCTTTAGGCTTAGGGGGATTTATAGCAGCAAGGGCATTGACAGAGAATAATGATCCTCCACAAAAGGCATCACGACCTTTTGATAAAAATAGAAGTGGTTTTGTTATGGGAGAGGGAGCAGGTATTTTAATATTAGAAACAGAAGAACATGCTAAAAAAAGAGGTGTAAGAATTTATGCTGAACTTGCTGGGGTTGGAATGACAGGAGATGCTTATCATATAACAGCACCTGCACCCGAGGGAGAAGGAGCAGCAAGAGCAATAAAAGAAGCTATAAAGGATCTTCCTAAAGAAAAAATAGGATATATAAATGCTCATGGGACATCAACAAAATTAAACGATAAAAATGAAACAGCAGCTATAAAGGCTGCATTAGGCGAGGAGTTGGCTAGAAGTATTAATATATCTTCAACAAAATCTATGACAGGACATTTACTTGGAGCTGCAGGAGCGGTTGAAGCAATAGTTACAGTTTTGACTTTAGTTAATGGAAAGATTCATCCAACTATTAATTATGAAGAGCCGGATCCAGAGTGTGATTTAAACTATACACCTAATGAAGCTGTAGAAAGAGATGTGGAGATAGCATTATCTAACTCTTTAGGATTTGGTGGGCATAATGTTACATTGGCTTTTAGAAAGGTTAAGTAAAAATAGAGATGATAAATTAAAAGAATTAGAGAAGTTTTTAAAGGTTAATTTTAAAGATAAAAAGTTATTGAAGAAAGCATTAAGTCATAGATCTTTTGTTTACTATAAAAAGGGAAATTATTTAGATTCTAATGAAAGATTAGAATTTCTAGGAGATTCTCTTTTAAATTTTATAATAGTAAATTATCTATATCAAAAATTCCCCCTCAAAAAGGAGGGGGAATTGTCAAAATTGAAATCAGTTATAGTCTCAGAAGAGTTATTAGCCAGAACGGTTGAATATTTTAATTTGAATAAATATCTACTTCTAGGACCTTCTGAAGAAAAAATAAATGGAAGAAATAAGCCATCTTTACTGGCAGATATGTATGAAGCAATAATAGCAGCAATTTATTTAGATAAGAATGGAGGTATTAATAAGGCGAGGGAATTTGTTTATTCTACCCTTATATATATGGTTGAGAATACCAATATAGTAAAGGAGTTTTATAATTATAAAGGCGAGTTAATAAAATGGTCTAAGAAGCAAAATGTTAAGGTTGAATTTAAGGTTATTTCAACTGAAGGAGAAGAACATAATAAGACCTTTACAGTAGAATTATATATAGATAACAAAAAGTTTTCTCAAACACAAGCAAATACTATAAAAAAAGCTCAACAGAAATTATCTAAAGAAGCATTAAGTATAATAAAAAGAAAATTCTAATAATTTTCCTGATTAAAATATTTTTCTATAATATCTCTATCTATCAAAGGATTTATTTTAATAATATTTTTTATGCTCTCCATATTATAAACCTTTACTTTAAATGTTAATGATAAATTTTTAACTTCAAAGTCTGTAAGTTCATCATTGTTATTTTTAGAAGAATCTTGATCTTTTAGTTGATAAAAAACTTCTAATATATCATTTAATTTTTTAATAAAAATATCTACTAAATAAGGATCAAATTGAGTACCTTTGTTTTCTTTGAAATATGTAATTGTTTCATCTAAGCTCCAAGCATTTTTATAAACCCTTTTACTCATTAAAGCATCAAAAACATCTGCAATAGCAACAATTCTTCCTTGAATAGGAATATCTTTTTCTTTTAAACCAATAGGATAACCTTTACCATCCCATCTTTCATGGTGCGTTAAAGCAACTATTTGAGCATAGAAATCAAGTTCATTATTACCTCTTGCAAATATTTCAGCTCCTATTATTGTATGTAATTGCATTACAGCTCTTTCCTCATCAGTTAATCTTCCAGGTTTTAACAGGATTGTATCACTAATTCCAACTTTCCCAATATCATGCATAGGTGCTGTAATATAAAGATACTCAAGCTCTCTTTTATCTAACCCAAAGTTTTCCCCTATAATTTTAGAATATTCCCCAACACGTCTTATATGATTAAATGTTTCGTTATCTCTAAATTCAGCAATTGTCCCCAATCTATATAAAGATTCTATGTATGACTTCATTAATCTTTCATGGAGCATAGAATTTTCTATATTAATAGCGATTATAGTTGATATAGTATCTAATAAACTTAAATCTTCAACATTGTATTTTTTAAATGTTCCATCATGATTTTTAACATTTATAAGCTGAATAACTCCTATTATGATTCCTTTTCTATCTTTTAGAGGAATCACTATTGTATTAACAGTCTTATACCCATAT
>JAMORN010000228.1 GCA_027063545.1 bacterium
TCATCTTTATTGAGAGCACCAGGTTTATTTAAAATATATCCTGGAATTCCGATTTTACCTATATCATGTAAAAGAGCAGCATTTTTTATTGATTCTGTTTCTTGAGGATTAAGACCTATTATTTTACATAATTTTTCAGCATATCTAGATACGTTTTCACTATGGGTATGAGTATATTCATCTTTTGCATCAACTGCAATAGCTAAAGCCTTAACGGTTTTTAAATAATTTTCTTTGATATTTTCATACATTAATATAAGATTAATATGAGAATATAATGTATATGTGCTTTGTTCTAAATATTTTTTTTCATGACTTTTTAGTTTTGTATTTGTATATAAAGCTAGAAAAGTGAATTGTTGAACAAAGAAGTCTTCTATAATTGTATAAATATTTTTAATATTTCCAGATATAATATTATCATGAAATAGAGGAAAAAACTTTATAGATTTTCTTATTAATTTGATATTTTTATTTTCAAATTGTTTTACAATTTCGTTTTTAATTTTTTGTTTAATTTCTTCATCTATATTAAAATAGGTTCCTATATATATATTTAATTTTCTTCTAGAATCATTATATGCTATTGCTATTATAGGAATATTATATGTTTCATAAAAAAAATGTGTGGAAAATTTTATTATCTGTTCTATATTATTTTTAGTTTTTATCTCTTTTGAATAGTCTAAAATTTTTTCTAATATTTCCCTTTTTTGTTTTTCTTTTTTATACTTATAATAATAAAAAAATATTTTTTCACAATTTTCTTTAATAAATTTTAGATGTTTTTTGTACACTTTACCTTTAGAAATAAAAATAATACCACCGATTTTTTTGTTATTTATAGAAAAAATAAAGATAATAACTTTATGAGAATTATCTATTCTATGAATATATATATCTTCATCTTTTTCAATAATTCTCTTTATAAACTCTTTATCTATTTTTAAATTATCCAATAAACTATTGGTATTTTTATAGGTTTTTGAAAACTTATAACACTTAATACTGTTATCTACCATTAAAAAACCTTTACCTTCTAAAATAGGTAAACTCTCTTGAATATAAGGAAGAATTATGCTATATACTTTTTTAACATTTTCCATATCTAATATTTAATTATAATTTTTTTTCTCTAAACAACCAAAAAAAATATTGACAAAGTAGTAAAACTTTATATAATTTTTTTAAGAAGCTTTAAATAACAGGAAAAGTTTAAAAAAATAACCTTAAAAGGAGGATAGAAAAATGTCAAAGGTAGTATCAAAAAGCCAATTAATTGATCAAGTAGCTAAGGCTTTAAAGGATGATAAGATTAAAAAAGTACAAGTAGAAAAGGTTGTAAATGTTTTATTAGATGAAATTAAAGAAGCTTTAAAAGCTGGTAATGATGTAAGAATTTTAGGATTTGGTTCTTTTAAAGTAGTTGAAAGAAAAGAAAGAAAAGGTAGAATTCCAGGGAAACCAGGTTCTGAAATTATAATACCAGCAAGAAAAGTTGTTAAATTTACACCAGGAAGTGCTTTAAAAGAAGAAATTAAATAATAACTTATTGATTTAGTTTATCTAAAAAATTATTTTTCCTTAGGGTTTGTAAGATTGGTTAAGGATAGCCTCGTGTAAAAGGAGGCTATCCTTTTTTATTTTTTATAATAACCTGTAATAAATGGGAGTCAGAATTGGGTGTAAAAGTAGCTCTAGGTATTCAATGGGGAGATGAAGGTAAGGCAAAGATAGTAGATTATTTAAGTTCAGAAAGTGATTTGGTAGTTAGATTTCAGGGTGGGGCTAATGCTGGTCATACGGTAATAGTTGGAGATGAAAAGTTTATTCTGCATCTTATTCCTTCAGGTATTATTTACAATAAAGATGTTTTAATAGGTTCAGGGGTTGTTGCCGATTTAAAGTCTTTGACAGAAGAGATGGAATATTTAAAAAATAAAGGTATTGATATATCAAAAATTTATATAGATAAAAGGGTTCATCTAGTATTACCTTATCATAAAATTTTAGATGGATTAAAGGAAAGTAAGAATAAAAATTCTAGCATAGGTACTACAAAACGAGGAATAGGCCCAGCTTATAGTGATAAGGCTTCTCGAGTAGGAATAAGATTATATGATTTATTTGATAGAACTTATGTTGAAGAAAAGGTAAAGGAGATATTAGAGGAAAAGAATTTTATAATAAAAAATTTTTACAATTTTCAACCTTTAGATTTTAATGAATTAATGGATGAGTTATATTATTATTTTGATATAATAAAAGAGCATATTGTTGATGAGATTGAGATAATAGATAGATATTTATATGATAATAAGAATATTCTTTTAGAAGGTGCTCAAGGTACAATGTTGGATATAGATTTTGGAACATATCCTTTTGTAACTTCTTCTAATACAATTTCAGGTTATACCACTATAGGAGCTGCTATTCCTTTGAAGAGTATTAATGAAATAATAGGTATTATGAAAGCTTATACAACAAGAGTGGGTAATGGGCCTTTCCCAACAGAAGATACAGAGGAAATAGGTGAGTTTTTAAGGAATAAAGGTAATGAATATGGAGCTACAACAGGTAGGCCTAGAAGATGTGGATGGCTTGATTTAAAGGCTGTAAAATATGCAGTGAGATTAAATAATATAACATCTATAGCACTTACAAAGATAGATGTTCTTACTGGATTAGATAAAATAAAAATAGCAGTTGATTATAAAATAGATGGAGAGTCTGTATATTCATATCCTGTATCTGAATTAGAATATAGAAAAATTGAATTAGAGTATATAGAATTAGATGGATGGAATGAAGATATTTCTTATATAAAAAGTTTTGATGATTTGCCCAAAAATACACAAAAATTTATTAAATTTATAGAAGATTATTTAAATGTACCGATAAATATAATTTCTGTTGGGCCGTTGAGACGCCAAACTTTTATAAAATGAAAAATTTACTATCTTACTATTTTTTTGTTATATAATATCATATATTCTAGAGAAATCTGGTATTTTGATAATATCATATCTCCTTAGTTATCAAAGGGATTTTCAAATCCAATGGTTGGTATAAAGTATAATTTACTTTATGATTCTACAGAAGCATATCAAATATATTTAACATTATATTCTAATCTATATCACAGGTGATATTCAAGTTTCTACAAGACATAATGATTATGATATAGGGGCTTTTTTCTCTATTTTTTGCTTGTTAATAAATGCAGGATATGAGATAAATATAGGAGGATACTATTGGGATGATAATGATTCTTTAAATACAATGATATATAATTCTAATTGGTACGATTTATCTAAAGAAGATCAATATGTATTAGGAACAAAGTATTTATGGGATCACCATAAAGATGAATATGATGATCGATTTGATAGAATAGATTATTATTATATAAGAATTATTATTATATAAGAATAGCTTTTTTTAAAGTAGGTACAGGAACCAGAAATGGATGTTTTTATAGTTATTTAGATTTAACTTCTTCTGGGAAAAATATATAGAAGGTTGGAGTTAATTCAATAAATATTCCACTGGAGAGTAAGGAAAGAACATCTGTATTAATCAATTTTTACGGTGGAATAGGATTTAGCTCTCAAGCAAGTCCTTATTCTTTAATGGGAATAAAATTTGTTTTCTTAAATCTATAGTGTAAACTTCTCAATAATTAACTATCTCCTTGATTTATATGTATTTTTATTTTATTTTTATCATAGCTAAACGCTTAAATAATTCTAAATTACAGGATAAATCTCATAAACGGAGGAAGAAGAATGAAATTCAAAAGATTTTATTTATTTCTTTTTTTATTTATATTAAATTCTTCAATTTTTTCATCTTATATAGGTTCATATGACTTTTTAGTTGATCCTAAATCATTGCCCCAAGGTGCATGGCAACTGGAAGGTTTAGCAAGATATAGTACTGCTGTTGTTCCATTAAATCAGGATGAATGGGATAATTTTAAGAAAGCTCAACTTATAGATCTATGGGGTACATACAGAATTGGTTTGAAAAATGGTGTAGAATTTAATGCAACTCTTCCACTCAGGTATTATTGGCAGAGATACTATTTTGACAACGGAGAAGGTGATCCAGAGAAAAATAGAATATCTTTTGGTTTATATAATCCTATTTTAGGGGTAAAATGGGATATTGGCCAGAAAATATCATCTCCAGATATAGGAATGGCATTATTTTTTGATTTGTATTTATTTATGGGAAGCTATCAGTTATCA
>JAMORN010000229.1 GCA_027063545.1 bacterium
CATAATTATAGGAGCCTACAACTACCGAATCATTTACTGTTGAATCTATAAATTCATGGCCTATCATAAGATAAGGAGAAGTTAATACATAAGGAATAAATGAAATAACAGAGCTATAAAAGTAAATAAAATTGGAATCATAAGAAGAAAATATAAAACTTAAAGTATCTATTGTATTAAAATTATTCAAAATCGTACTATCTTCCACTTTATATTCCACTTTATAAATATAAGGTAAAGAATCAAAATAAGAAAGTCTTATTATAGATAAGATAGAATCAGATAAACTATCTGGAAGTATATAAGGGTCATTTAAATTAATAGAATCTACTATAAACTTTCTTGCTTTTAAATTAATATTTGTATTTTCTTCATATACATTAATAGAATCTGGTAAATTATTCAAAAACTTTCTGTCAAAATAAAAAACAAAACCCATATCTTTTATGTTATATATGCTATCTTTTATTACAATCATTTTAAAACTATAACTAACATCCTGCCTTTTACCTAAAACTAATATATAACTATTTATTGTTGTATCACTATGCTTTGTATATAAAATAAAATCTTTATTTTGAATTAAATACACTGATGTATCTCTAAAGTAAGATATATAAGAGGTATTTAAAGAGTTTATAGATGTATTTATATAATTATCATCCGCGCAACTTGTGAGTAGTAAAAACAATAAGAATATTAATAATAAATATTTAACTTTATCTACTATCATAACTAATATAATTTTTAAATATTTAAAAAAATTCTTGATTTTATTTAGATTATAAAATAATTTTTTTTCAACTATAAAAAAAATTTTTCTTATTTTATTAGGTGAGCCAATGTTAAATATTGCTATAATAGATGATGAAATTGGTATTTTAGAGGTCTTAAAAGAATTTATTCAACATGAATATCCTGAGATTAATGTTTATACTTTTGATCATCCTGAAAAATTTTATGAGATAGCTTCTCAGGTAAAATTTGATCTAGTTTTTCTTGATATAAGATTTGGAAAAGAAGAAAATTTAGGTATAAAAGTTTTAAAAACAATAAAAAATAAAAATCCTGATATTCAAGTTGTTATAATGACAGCTTATCCTAATTTAGAAACAGCAATACAATCAATAGAATTTAATGCATTAGGTTATCTAAAAAAACCTATAGATTTAAATGTTATAAAAGAATATATAGATAAAGTAAAAAGTTATAAAAAAGTGATAAGTTTAATAAATATTAATACCATAAATTTAGATTATATTCTTGAAAAAGAAGAAAACTTACCTATGGCGTTATTTGCTTTTTTAGCTTCCTTGAGAGAATATATAACTATTGAAGATCTAGTAATAAAAATCTTTGATTTTATCCAAAAAATAACCAAAAATTCTGTTCTATCATTAATAATCCATTGGGAAAATATAAATTATATGTTTCTTTATGGAATAAAAAAACAAAAATTTTCTATAATTAAAAAGAAAATAGATGAAGTTATTGACACATGGAGTAAAAATTCTAACGATAATTCCATAAAAGATGTATTAAAAGAAAAAATATTCCTAGAATCACCGATATATGTAGGAGATCTTTCTTCAGATAAAATTCATAATATAAATATTCCTCTTATTACCCCCAATAATAACGGAGCTCTAGGATATCTTGTTGTATTTTCTGGAAAACCTATTGCTTCAAAACATAAAGATATATTATTTATGATTGGTGAACTTATAACCCCTATAATCCTAAATGCTCTCTTATATAAAAAACTACAGATAATTTCTTTAACTGATCCTCTTACAAAAATATATAATCACACTGCTATTTTAAACATACTGGAAAGGGAATTGGAAAGATTAGAAAGGTATAATGGTGCCATAGCTGTAGCTATGATTGATATAGATAACTTTAAAAAATTAAATGACACATATGGACATTTATTCGGTGATCAAGTTTTAATAGAAGTAGCAAATACACTAAAGGCTAGCATTAGAAAAACAGATCATGTTGGAAGATATGGTGGGGAAGAATTTTTAGTTATATTATATGGAAAGAAAAACTCATTTACCAGAGATGTTGCTCATAAAGTTTTAGAGAGACTAAGAGAAAACGTTGCCAATCTCAAATTTTACACCTTTCATCAAGTAAAAGTTACTATATCTGTAGGGTATACATTTATAGATAATAAAACAAAAACAAACAATATCTCTCAAATAATTAAAACAGCCGACAAAGCTCTATATGAAGCAAAAAATACAGGAAAAAATAAGGTTATTTATTATAAATTTTCTTAAACTCTTCAGCTATATTCTCATGGGTAAATCCATAAATACCGGCCATTTTCTTATAATTTGCACTAACACCAAATCTATCAACACCAATAATCTTACCATCAAGACCTACATACTTATACCACATAATACTTCTAGATGCCTCTACAGCTAATCTTACTCTTATGTTAGAAGGTAAAACAGATTCTTTATATTCCTCACATTGTTCATCAAAAACTTCCATAGATACCATGTTAACAACCCTAACATTTATTCCTTCTTCTTTTAATTTTAATGCGGCCATTATAGAAGGATATACCTCAGAACCTGATGCTATTATTATACCATCTAAAGTCTTTCCTTCATCCTCTTTTAAAATTATATAACCTCCCTTTAAAGCCTCTTTATATGAGGCTAAATTATATTTTTCCCTATTTAATATAGGTACATTCTGTCTTGTTGTAATAATTAATGTAGGTCTATTTCTTGTTTTTATCCCATAATACATACAAACTAAAGTTTCATTATAATCTGCGGGTCTAAATACCTGAATATTAGGTATTAATCTAAACTGATGAATATGTTCTACTGGTTGATGACTTGGCCCATCCTCACCAACATAAACAGAGTCATGGGAAAAATAAAACTGAACTCCTAAATTCATCATTGATGTCATTCTAACTGCTGGTATTAGATAATTAGTAAAAACAAAAAATGTTCCTCCAAATGTTAAAAAGCCTCCATAAAGCTCTATCCCATTTAATATGGCAGCCATTGCATGCTCTCTTATCCCAAACTGAATATATCTTGCTCTAAAATTATCTTTTGCTAATATTGGTTCATTATCAAAAATAGCTCCTGAAGAAGATCCTAAATCTGCCGCTCCGCCTACTAAATTTTTTATCTTTTCTTTAAAGATTGATAACCCATATTTTATAGCCCTTCTCGTTGCTATTTCTTTTTCTTCTTTTATATACTCAAAATCATCAAGGCTTATATCGTCTAAATATTTATTAGAGTAAAAATCATTCCATAATCTCCTTAACTCTGGATATTTCTCCGACCATTCATTAAACATCTTTTCCCATTTTTTATATTCCTCATCCCAAATATTTCTTCTCTCCTCAAAAAAATCATAAGCCTCTTTAGCTATATAAAAATCCTCTTTTATACCAAGCTTTTCTTTGGTTAATTTTATATCCTCCTCTCCTAAAGGAGCTCCATGGGAAGCTGGAGATCCCTCTTTAGAAGCAGAATATTTTCCTATTGTTGTATGAAGTATTATTAAATGAGGCTTACCTTTTACTTCTAAAGCTTTATTATAAGTCTCTATAATAGCATCATAATTATATCCGTCTGCTTCATCCACATACCACCCCTGAGATTCAAACCTCTTTTTTATATCTTCTGTAAAAGTTATATCTGTAGACCCTTCTATAGTAATTCTATTTGAATCATAAAAAACAAATAAATTATCTAGTCCTAAATGCCCAGCTAAAGAAGAAGCTTCATATACAACTCCTTCCATCATATCGCCATCACCAGCTATAACAAAAATTTTATTATCTACAATTTTATAATCATCTCTATTAAATATCTCTGCTTGCATTTTTGAGGCTATAGCCATACCGACAGCATTAGCAAAACCCTGTCCCAATGGACCTGTAGAAGACTCTATTCCAAGCTTTTGATCTACTTCTGGATGTCCCGGTGTCTTTGAACCTAGTTGCCTAAAATTTATTAATTCTTCCTTGGATAAATTATAACCAGAAAGATGAAGAAGAGTATATAAAAGCATAGAACCATGTCCTGCAGATAATATAAATCTATCTCTATTAGGCCATAAAGGTTGTTTAGGATTTATCTTTATTATTTTTCCATATAATAATGCTCCAAACTCTGCCAAACCTAACACCATTCCAGGATGTCCAGACTTAGCTCTTTCTATAGCATCCATAGCCATTGTTCTTATAGATAATGCTAT
>JAMORN010000230.1 GCA_027063545.1 bacterium
TTAACAGATTTTTTTAGCCTCTTCTATATGAATTATTTTTATGTAGCAGTTAGTGTTGTGTTATATTTATTAATAAAAAAAGATAAAAAGCACCTTAGAGAGGTTCTTTTAGGAACAATTTTAATGTATTATATAGGATATTTTTTATATATTTTATTCCCTGCAGCACCTCCTAGATTAGTACTTCATGATAAATTTACCCGAGATTTAACAGGAGGTGTGATAACTCATATTCAAAATAAGATAATAATAGATATGGCATCTTCTCGGGGATCTTTTCCAAGTTTACATTGCGGAGTAAGTTTGCTCTCGTTAATTTATTCATATAAATATGCAAGGAAACTTTTTTATTTTTTAATTCTGCCTGTAATAATTTTAGTAATTGCTACAATTTATTTAAGACATCATTATACTGTAGATATTATAGCAGGATTTATTTTAGCAATTATTGTTTATAAAATAACTCCTATTATTGACAGAAAATATAAAGAGTTTCAAAAGAAAATTGAAAACTTATAAAAAAGTTTATTAATTAAAAATATAAAAAATCAACCTCCTCCCTTAAAAAAGAGAGGAGGCCTTTTAATTTATATTAATAGATTCTAATAATCTTATCCTTAACTTCTACTGCTTTTGCTTCAAATTTTTGTGGTTCTCTACCAAAGCAGATACCAACTTGTTCAAATAAAGCTACTTCTCCGAGCTCAACATATCTTTGTTCAATTTCTTTTTCAACAGGTATATATTTTATTTCTCCACCCACTACATCAACAACACTTACACCATCAATTCCTTGAAGTAATAAATTAACAGCAGCAGAACCGACCTTAACTCCAAAATTAACATCATAAGCAGATGTGAAACCACTTCTTACTAAGTGAGTTGGTCTAATATCTCTTACTTCAGGAGCTTCATATATTCCTTCAACATACATTCCATATTTTTTCATTAATTCTTTTGTTTCAGGATCTTCTTTAAATCTTTTTTGAATTTCTTGAGCAACATATTTACCAGCACCTGCTAATTTTTTGTGTCCAAAAGCATCAACTCCAGCAGATTCATCATATAATGGTTCTCCATCAGCCTTTTTCATTCCTTCAGCAACTACAATTGTATATGTTCCTGCTCTTACATCACTTTCAGCAATTCTTCTCCAGTATGTTTCTTTAGCATGTTTGTATAATACATCAAAATCAACAGGTATTTCAGGAATTAATATTGCATCAGCTCCTCCAGCAACACCACCTCTAAAAGCTGTGTGTCCCACATATCTTCCAAATACTTCAATTACCATAATTCTATTATGAGTCCTTCCTGTTGTTTGAATATCTCTTACAAATTCAGCAATTCTATTTATAGCAGAATCACCACCTACAGAATAACTTTGTAAATCTAAATCCATTGTTTTTGGAGCATGAATTACTCTAAAACCATGATGCTTTAAGTCTGCAACAACACTTCCTGTATCATCACCACCAGAAATTACTAAAGCATCAATATTGTGCTTTTCAAGTCCTTGTTTAATTCTTTCATATTTATTTTCATCCTTAATCTTTGCAATTTTTACTCTTGAGTGTCCTGCTTCAGAACCAGCTAAAGCAATATTTACTAAATCAGCTCTTTGTGGATTTAAAACTGTTAATTTTTCCATGTCAACTAAATTGTAAAGACCAGCATACCCATTAGGTATAACTACTGCTTCAATCCCTAAATGATTACATGTTTGAGCAACACCATATACCACAGCATTAAGACCTCCACAATCACCACCACTTGTGATAATACCAATTCTTTTTATTCCACTCATATTTTCACTCCTTTTTGAGTTTTTAATTTTTACATTTGTTTTAAGTATTCAAAAATAATAATTTTACTTATATTTTCAAAAGATAATATTGTTTTTATAATATAAAAGTTAGATTTGTCTAAAAAATTTGGAATTATCTAAAATTTTTATTATATTATAATATTTATAATAAATTAATTGCAACTATCACAAAGGAGGAAGATAAAATGGGTCAGAGGGAAGATTTACTTAAGGTACTAAAAGTTAATGAAGAGGTATATAATTTATTAAAAGATGCTAAAAGTATTACTATACCAACTTCTAGAGAAGAATTAATAGAGATTGCATTAAATGGTGATTTAAATAATAAACAAGTTGAAATTGCTTATGATGTTCCTGGAAAAGGTAAGGTTGTTGAAGTAGTTTTAACTAAAGCAAAAAATGGTCTTGTTATTAATTATCCTGAAGTTTATATGAGAAGAAGAGATCCAAATGCTGCAGTTGTTGGTGATGATAAAATTACAACAAAAGCAAGATTTAAAGAAAGATTTGGAAGGGATTTTTCCGAGGTAAGAAAAGAAACTTTTGAATGGTTGAAAAAGCAAGATTTAATAGTAGTACCTTTCATTACTATAAAACCTATTGATGGAGGTTATCCTTCTATATATATTGGTCCAAAAAACACAGCAGGGTTTGCTTTAACCTTTATTGATTTTCAAAATTTTGTTAATTTAGATGAAATGAGAGAATCTTATAAACCATTTATATTTGTGTTTGTGGCTCCAGTATTTAGACATACTCACTTTGACGGAAAACAAGTAGTTGTTCATAATAGATTAGATGATAGATATGAAATATTTCCATATAATTTGTATCCGGGACCAAGTTCTAAAAAAGGAATATATGGGGCGCTACTAGAAATTGGAGAGAGAGAAGGTTGGGTAACTCTTCATGCTGCTGCTGTTAAGGTAAGAACTCATTACGGAAATGTATCTGTTTTTATGCATGAGGGTGCTTCTGGTGGTGGAAAAAGTGAGATGAATGAACCTATCCATTATACAGAAGATGGAAGGATTTTAGTTGGAGAGAATATAAAAACAAATGAAAAGATTTTTATTGATATACCTCAACCATCCAAACTTGTTCCTATATCAGATGATATGACCTTGGCTCATAAAAAAATACAAAAAAATAAAGGAAGACTTACAATATATGATGCAGAACAAGCATGGTTTATTAGAATGGATCATATAAGAAGATACGGCACAGATCCATACTTAGAAAGAATGTGTATTCATCCAAAGAAACCTTTAATATTTGTCAACTTATATACAGTCCCTGATGCAACAGTGTTACCGTGGGAGCATATTGAAGATGAACCAGGAAAACCTTGTCCTAATCCAAGAGTTGTTTTACCCAAAGATCAACTAGATGACTATGTTAAAGAGCCTATAGAGGTAGATTTCAGAAGTTTTGGTATAAGAACACCCCCAACAACGAAAGAAAATCCAAATTATGGAATTATTGGATTTTTCCACGTTCTTCCGCCAGCAGTAGCATGGCTTTGGAGACTTGTTGCTCCAAGAGGATTTAACAACCCATCTATTGTTGCAGAAGAAGGTCTTAAAAGTGAGGGAATAGGATCTTATGGACCATTTTTAATAGGTGATGAGATAAAACAGGCTGATTTACTTTTAGAACAGTTTATTAACTATAAAGATACTAAATATATATTAGTTCCAAATCAATATATAGGAGCATGGAAGGTTAGTTTTATGCCTCAATGGATAACAAGAGAATATTTAGCAAGAAGAGGAAGAGCGTGGTTTGAAAAGGATGAATTAAAACCTACAAAAGGTTCTATACTAGGTTATATACCAAAGATGGTAGAAGTGGAAGGCTTTATTATTCCAGAATTTTTATTTGATGTAGGTCTTCAAGAGGAAGTGGGAGAAGAAGTTTATTTTGAAGGACTTGAGCAGCTTGAAAGATTCTTTGCTAAAGAGTTAAAGAGATTTAATAATCCAAGATTATCTGAGACAGGAAGAAGAATTATAGAGTGTTTTATGGATAAGGGAACTGTTGAAGAGTTTGAGTCAATTATTCCTTCAGAATAGAACCACAATATTTACAAAATATAGCATCATCATCATGACCTGTCCTTCCACAGGAAGGGCAGGTTTTTTTATTTTTTGAAATTTGCTTCTTAGTTTCTGATATAACAATTCCAGTAGGAACAGCAATAATCCCATAACCTATAATCATTATGATAGAGGCTAAAAATTGTCCTAAAGGAGTTTGAGGAGATATATCGCCATATCCAACAGTTGTTAGTGTAACTATTGCCCAGTAGATACTTTTAGGAATAGAAGTAAATCCACTCTTTTCCCCTTCTACTATATACATAATAGATCCAA
>JAMORN010000231.1 GCA_027063545.1 bacterium
CCTTTCCTAAATTTTTACCATGATAAATTACCTCAAAAGAACTAAAGCCGTTTTCTATAGTTATATTTTTTGCATATATATCACTAGAAGATAGAGTAGTAGAATATGTGATTATAGGACTTTCAATATAAGGCAAAATTTCTTGTATTGTAGATTCATCAATACATACTGCTACCTTACCATAAAAAGGTACTTTATTTGCAAATTCAATAAAAGCCTTCTTTATATTTTCAAAGGAGCCATAACATTCTAAATGATCAGGTTCTATATTGGTTATAATCTCATAAATAGGAGATAAATATAGAAAAGATTTATCATATTCATCAGCTTCCATTACTATATAAGGGCTTTCACCCCATCTAGCTCCAGTATTGGTATTTTTTATAATACCACCAACAATTATAGTAGGATCAATATTTGCATCTGTTAATATTTTTCCCAACATATAAGTAGTTGTAGTTTTCCCATGGGTACCTGCTATAGCTATACCTTTTTTGGTTCTTGAAAGTTCAGCTAGCATTACAGAACGTTTTATAATAGGTATTCTAAGTTTTTTTGCTTTTATTATTTCTGGATTATTTTCTGGATTAACAGCACTTGAATATACCACAACATCAATATCATTTGATATATTATTTTCATGATGACCAATATATATTTTAGCTCCCAGTTTTTCTAAATATTCTAAAATATTTGTCCTTCTTATATCACTGCCAGAAACTTTATATCCCATTTTTAAAAGAATCTGAGCTATAGGATTCATCCCAGCTCCACCAATACCAACAAAATGGAATTTTTCAATTTTATTAAAATAGTTATCTTTCATTTTTACCCTCAGTTTTATAGTATTTTTTTATTACATTTATAATAATTTCCTGTGTATTAGGTAATTTTAATTTATTATAATAGTTCTTCATTGTTTCAATAATAGTTTTATTTTCAATAAATTCTTTTAATATATTATTAAATTTTTCTTGAGATAAATTTTTTTCCTCATATACAATAGCAACTCCTTTATCCCTGAAATATTTAGCATTATAGTATTGATGATTGTCAGTAGCATATGGATATGGGATATAAAAAGCAGGTATTTTATTAAGACTTATTTCATATACACTCATAGCCCCACTTCTTGAGATTATGAAATCAATATTTTGATAAAAAGTTTTCATGTTATCACAATAGGGTATTACAATGACATTATTATCTACTTTATATTCTTGATAATTATTAAAGTCTCTTTTTCCGGTTATCCATATTATTAATAAATTTTTATTAATAATATATTCTTTATTTGTTATAATAAAATTTTTTATAAATTCGTTTATTTTTCTTGCCCCTGATGAGCCTCCAACAACCCCGATTCTCATATTATACAGTTTTTTGTCTATATTAGTGATATTTCCATTTTCGGTTAAAGGTTTTTTAATAATAGGTGTCCCAGTTAATATTAGTTTTTTTTCATTTATTTTAAAAAATTTTTTTGTTTCTTCAAAAGATATAAATACTATATCAGAAAATCTTGCTAGTATTTTATTTGATAATCCTGGTATATAGTTTTGTTCCAGTATAATTGTTGATTTCCCCATTAATTTACCTAAAATAATAGGTAAAAAACTAACATAGCCTCCAGTACCAATTATTAATTTAGGGTTATACTTTTTTATAATTTTTATAGTTTGAAAAATAGAAAGAAAAAATTTAAAAATAAATTTTAATAATTTAAGGCTTATTTTTCTAGGGAATCCTATAATATCTATAAACGCCATTTTATATCCATATTTAGGTATAATATCTGCTTCCATTTTATTTTTATTTCCTATGAAAATAATATCATTCTTTTTTACAATATTATTATCCTCTATATATTGGGCAATAGCCAAGGCTGGATAAATATGTCCACCAGTTCCGCCACCACTAATAAATATTTTCATATTCCAAATCCTTTTCTATTTTTTCAGTATATACAGATTTTATAGGAGTACTTTCCTCCTGATATTCTTCTATAAGCTGTTTTTCTCTATTTATAATATTAAAAACAATTCCCATAGCTATCATATTTATAATTAATGATGAACCTCCAGAGCTTATAAATGGTAAAGGAATTCCTGTGGTTGGTATAATGCTTAAAACAACAAATAAGTGTATTAATGTATAAAATGATATACTTAAAATAATACCTAATACCACTAATTTATTAAATGTTTCTTTTAAAATAAAATAAAGTTTAAATCCGATTAAACTTAGTATCATATATAATAGTATCACAAATGTAGATAAAACAAAGCCTAATTGTTCTGCTATTAAAGCAAATATAAAGTCGTTTGATTTGGCAGGTAAGCCAATTTTATAACTCTTTTTAAAGTTAGGTTTTATAATATTACCATCAGCAATAATAATGGTTGTAAGCCATTGTTGATAGTTTGTTGCTTCTTTATTATCTCCAGAATAGAAGCTTTTTATTCTTTCCCACCTATAAGGTTCTATTTTAGCAAGAATTGATAAAAGTATAATTCCAAAAATCATCATGAGAAATATATGTTTGATTTTTAGATCTTTTATTTCTATAAATAACAAGGTAATAGGTGTTAATATAACTAAAACAGCTGTAGATAAATCTGGTTGGAACGCTATTAATCCAAATATAATAGCAAGATGAAAGAAGAATTTCTTAAAGAATAGATACCATATTATAGATTTTTCACTTTTATTTAAATATTTCTCTATATAGTATGCAGTATATAAAATTACTACAATTTTAGCTAATTCAGAAGGCTGAAAAGAAAAATTTATTATTGGTAAGTTTATCCATCGTTTAGCTCCGTTAATATCTTTCCCAAATATATATACGCTAACAAGAATCATAAAAGTAAAGGCCATTATCAAAGGGACATATGAGCGTATAATATTAAAGACACTATTTGATGTGCTGATAAATATTAAAAGTCCAATACCTAGTATAGCAATAAAGCTTTGTTTTATAATAATACTTGTATTTAGTTCTACAGGATTGGAAGGATTAAATATTGTAGAGGAAAGAATCATTATAATTCCTATTATTGTTAATATTACAATAATTGCGCCCAAAATAAATTCATAAAATGTTAATTTTTCTTTTATATTACTCATATATCTTCCTCTCTTATATTATTAACCAATTTTTCAAAGTGTTCGCCCCTTTCTTTATATGATTTGTACTGGTCAAAAGAGGTACAGGCAGGAGATAGGATAATATTATCACCATGTTGCGCAAATAATAAACTTTTCTTTATAGCTTCTTCTAGATTTTCAACTGTATAGCAAGGTATATCACATTTAAATTCTTCATATAGCCTCTCTTTTTCTTCACCCAAGAATATAGCAACCCTTACTTTTTCTTTTACTATAGATTTTAATATATTGTAATTAGTATCTTTTCCTCTTCCACCCGCTATCCATATAACACTTTTATCATTAAATGTTTCTAAAGCTCTCTTTACAGAATCAGGATTTGTTGCTTTTGAATCATTAAAAAATTTTATGCCTTTTATTTCCTTTACTAATTGCATTCTATGGGATAATGGTTTAAAATTTATAATGGTATTTTTGATAATTTGGTCTTCTATATTATATATTTTAGCCGTAAGAATTGCAGCCATTATATTCTCTATATTATGAATTCCTTTGAGCTTTATATCATTTATATGTATGTATGGAAGGTTATTATAATATATTATACTATCTTTATAATAGATATTAGCATATTCGGTTTGGCTTGAAAATGTTAATATTTTACTTTTTATAAAAGAGATATTATTTATTATGTTTATATCATCTTTATTTACAATTAAAAAGTCATTGTTGTCTTGATTTTTTGCTATATTTATTTTTGTTTCTATATAATCATCAAATGAATTATACCTATCTAAATGGTCTTCTGTTATATTTAATATTAGTGCAACATTGGGCTTAAATTTTGTAATACTTTCAAGTTGAAAAGATGAAATTTCCAGTATTATAATTTCATATTTTTTTGGAGAAAAAAGTACATTAATGGCTGCATTTCCAATATTACCTCCTACAAAGGTATTATATTTTTTTCTAAAGATTTCACCTATTAATGTAGTAGTTGTTGTTTTCCCATTTGATCCAGTAATTGCTATAATATTTCTATAACCAGCTCTATAAACTAACTCTATATC
>JAMORN010000232.1 GCA_027063545.1 bacterium
ATCCTCTTGTTATTTTTACTGGATTAGGAGTATTAGCAACCCCTTATATTAGTGAAAATTTATATTTATATTTTTTAAAACAAAAAGAATTATTAATTGTCCAATTTAAAAATTATATAGCAACAAAAGATTATATAACAATGAGTGACTTTTTTATAGAAAAGTTGATATGTGGACTAGAGTATATGATCTTTCCATTAGAGATTCTTTTTAGGCTATTAATAGCCTTTTTAGTAATAAAGATAGTAGATAGATTAACTGATAAGGATATATATTCCCATAGTTTAGTTTATTTTCATAGAAAATATGGAAGAATTGTAGTATATTTTTTTGTAGTAATAACATTAATGTATGTTTTGAGAATTAAAAATATATTAATCTATTCATTACCTTTGTTTGGATTATACTTTATTTTTACAGGAATAGTAAGTTTTTTAGAATGGGAAAAGTTATATATTTTTTTTAGAAAGAGTATTTGGCCTATTATTATATTAATTGCTTGGGCACTTTTAGTATTGGCAGGAGAGAATTATTTTATTATAGCTTTATCCATATTGGTAATATATTCTGTTTATATGGCTTTAAATGGAGATGAGGTTATAAAAAAGTTGATTATAGAAACATTAAATAAACCAAAAGGAGACGGAAAATGAAGATAATTTTGAGAGAGAGAGTTAAGAATTTAGGTGATATAGGAGATATAGTTGAAGTTAAAGATGGATATGCAAGAAACTACTTAATTCCAAAAGGATTTGCTATTCCTGCAACAAAGTCAGCGATTAAGGTAGTAGAACAAGAGAAAAAGAAGAAATTAAAACAAAGAGAAGAACAAATCAAAAAATATCAGGAAATTGCTAAGAAATATGAAGGATTAGAGATAGAAATACCAGTAAAGGTAGATGAGAATGAACACATGTATGGGTCTGTTACAGCTAGAATTATAGCAGATAAATTAAAAGAAATGGGATATGAGCTTGATAGACATGTAATAGTATTGGATAATCCAATAAAAGAATTGGGAATATATGAGGTTGTTTTATCTTTTATGCCAGAAGTTGAAACAAAAATAAAAGTAAAGGTAGTTAAAGATGAAACAGGAATGTTAAAAGAAGAAGAAAAGAAGGAAGCAGAAGAGGCGGGAGAAAATAAGGAGGAATAGAATGTCAGATTTACAAGCTTCTGATTTAAGGGGTTCTTATGTTGCTTTAATAACCCCTTTTGATGAAAAAGGGAATATAAATGAGAAAGAATTAGAGAGGATAATTGAGTTTCAGATAGAGAATGGCACAGCTGGTATTGTACCTGTTGGAACAACAGGAGAATCTCCTACACTTACATGGGAAGAGCATAAATTAATGATAAAATTAACGGTTGAGATTGTTAACAAAAGAGTGTCTGTAATAGCTGGTACTGGTTCTAATAATACTTTAGAGGCTATAGAAGCAACAGAGTATGCTCAAAAAGTAGGAGCGGATGGTGTTTTAATTGTTGCTCCTTATTATAATAAGCCTACTCAAAGGGGGATATACGAGCATTATAAAAAGATAGCAGAAGCTGTTGATATTGGAATTATAATATATAATATTCCGGGTAGAACAGGAATAAATATAACTCCAGAAACAATAGAAAAATTAGCAGAGATTAAAAATATTATTGGTCTAAAGGCTGCTTGTGGTGATTTAAATCAAATGAGTGATGTTATAGTAAGATGTGGTGATAAAATCACTTTACTTTCAGGTGATGATACATTAACTCTTCCGGTATTGTCTATAGGCGGTAAAGGTGTGATATCTGTTCTTGCTAATATTGTTCCTAATAAAATGGCGAAGATGATAGACTTATTTTTAGAAGGGAATATAAGTGAAGCTATAGAAATACATAAAGAGTTATTTAAATTAGGGAGAGCTATGTTTATCGAAACAAATCCTATTCCTATAAAAAAAGCTATGGAGATATTAGGGTGGAAAGTTGGGAAACCAAGATTACCATTGGTGGAGCTATCTAAAGAAAACGAGATTTATTTAAGAAATATTTTAAAAGAGATGGGGTTAATCCAATGATTAAGGTAGTAGTTAATGGAATTGGCGGGAGAATGGGAAGACTTATAGCCCAAACTATTATTGAAGATAGTCAATTGGAATTATTAGCAGGAATAGAAGGCGATAATTCTCCTTGTATAGGTAAAAGAGTTAAGGAAAGTTTGAATTTAAATAGTGAAGCCTTAATATATAAAAATATTGAAGATATTAAAGAAGATAATTTTACAATTGTTGATTTTACATTTCCTGAGGTAACTTTAAATTTATTAGAAAAGATAAAAGATAAAAATGTAAAATTAGTGATAGGAACAACAGGATTCTCTGAAGAAGAATTGGAAAAGATAAAAGAAATTTCTAAAAATATTCCTATAGTATTAGATTATAATATGAGTTTAGGTGTTAATTTATTGGCAAAATTAGTTGAATATGCAGCTTCCAAGTTATCTCTTGATTATGAAGTAGAGATAACAGAGATTCACCATAGATATAAAAAGGATAGTCCTTCTGGTACAGCTATAAAGCTAGCAGAAGCTGTTTTAAGAGGTAGAGGAGAAAAAGAAAAACCATTTGTTTATGGGAGATATGGAAAAGGGCTATCGAGAGATTATAAGGAGATAGGTATACATGCTATAAGAGGGGGAGATGTAGTAGGAGAGCATGATGTAATGTTTATAACAGAAGGTGAGAGGATTATTATTTCTCATAAAGCTCATTCGAGAATGGCTTTTGTAAAAGGTGTTATTGCAGCAATAAAGTTTTTAAGTGATAAGAATAACGGATTCTATAGAATGTATGATGTTTTAGGTTTATAAGTCTTCCTTTTATATTAAGGAGTTTGAAATGTTTTTTTCTACTTTTTTTTCAGAATTAAAGAGAAAGTCTCTTCATATATTATCATTAATATTCCCTATTGTTTTACTATTTTTACCTTATGGAAAAGATATTGAAGAAAGGCTATATGGACTTATATATTTAGGAACTTTAGCAATAATTTCAATACTTATAGATATATTAAGAGTAAAAAGTATAAGATTTAAAAAGTTATATTTTAAGATTTTTGGCGATATTTTGAGACGTCATGAATTAAAAGGTAGATTTACAGGAGCTACAAATTTTTTTATATCTATTTTTTTAGTATATCTTATATTTCCTTTTTTTGATATGAAGCTTGATTATATTGTTATGGTATATGTAGGCTTTATGATTGGGGATGCTTTTGCCGCTATTATAGGTAAGAGTATGGGACGAATAAAAATAACAAAAAATAAAACTTTAGAAGGTACTATAGGTTGTATTATAGGATCTTTTTTAACTATTTCTCCATTTATTTTTAACAATTATCATAATTTATATCCAGCTATTTTTATAAGTATATTGATAGGAATATTTGAGCTAATTACATTTTATATAGATGATAATTTTTTTGTTCCAGTATCAACATTAATAGTATTAAAAATATTTTTTTAATTTTATAAAATATGTATGATATAGTAATAGTTGGAGGTTCTGTTGCTGGTCTTTATTATGCTTATAGATTAATAGAAAATTTTCCTTTAAATCAAAAAATTTTATTAATTGAGAAAAAGTCATCTTTTGGGGATAATGTAAGGTGTGCTCAAGGGGTTTCGTTAAAGTATTTCAAAAAGTATATACCTTTTCATAAGAGATATGTAAAAAACTATATAAATAAAATAGAGATAAAAAGTATAAAAGAGGTTGTTTCTGATTTTATTAATTACAATGAGGGCGTAATTATAGATAGGAAAAAACTTGAGTTTGAGTTTGGAGAATATGTAAAAGAAAATATTGACGTATGGTTAGATTCTTATGTTTTTGATGTTAAAAGAGAAGGTAATGGATTTAAGTTAAGTGTAAAAGATTTAAAAACAGAAGAGATTAAGAGTATTTACACTAAATTTTTGGTTGCAGCAGATGGGGCGGAATCAAAAGTTTTTAAATCATTAGGAATAAGAAGAAGTTTTCCATTAAAGGATTTATATATTACTAGTTATAAACTTATTAAATTTAAAAATAAATATTCTAAAAAAGATGTATTAGAGTTTTATTTTGGAAATGAGGTTGCTCCAGGTGGTTATTTATGGATATTCCCACAAGATG
>JAMORN010000233.1 GCA_027063545.1 bacterium
TACTTATTGTTTATATAAAAAAGAACTCTCCAGCTCAAAAAGTAGGATTAAAAAAGGGAGATATTATTAAAGAAATAAATAATATACCTGTGGCTTCCACAAAACAATTTATTGATCTTATGAAAAACTTTAAGGATAGTGTTAAGCTTACAATATTAAGAGAGGAGAAATTAATTACATATAAAATTAAACCTGATACATCAAGTGGAAGACCTATTATAGGAATAAAAATTATTGATCACTATACTCAAAAAGTAAGATATGGACCTATAAAAAGTTTTATTAAATCATTGGAGAAGAATTGGGATATTACTCTTTCTACATTTAAAATGCTAAAAATATTATTCTCAGGCCAAGTTGGAATCAAAGCAATGGCCGGACCTGTGGGTATTGCTAAAATTACAGGAGATATCGCCCACTTTGGAATCTCTGAAATATTATTCTTTTTAGCTTTAATTTCAATTAATTTAGCTTTAGTAAATCTTCTTCCTCTTGTTATAACTGATGGTGGTATAATTATGTTCTTAATAATAGAATTAATTTTAGGAAGGCCAGTAAATGAAAAGATACAAATAATACTTCAGACAATTACTACTTATATTTTGATTGGATTTTTAATACTTATAACATTTTTTGATATACAAAGACTTTTAGGTAAATAAATTTAATAAAAGTTTAGGCTGAAAAAATATACTTAAATATAACTTTTTTATCTATATAATAAATATTATTGACTATAAGAGGCTTTAGCTCTTCATCTGTTATAATTCTTTTGATGAGAGGCAAATAGTTATCATTTTTTACTACTTCTATTTTTTCTACTTTTTCCATAATATTTATAAGTCTAACACCTTTGTCTTTTATATTACTTATTTTTTCACTAGATATATAACCTATTATATCTCCTTGTTTTTCTATAAATAAATAATCAAAGTTGTCGTTATCTAAGCTTTTAATAACCTCATTTAAAGAAAGTCTATGATTTTTTATCAAATTTTTAGGTATTTCTTTAGCTATATCTAAAATATGTATCTTATTTAATCTTAAGATATTATCTATTTCATTCTTTGAAATACTATATATATTAGTAAGACCAACAAAAAACTTATAAAAAGGAGATAAAAAAAATGGATCTATGTTATTGTTGTTATCAAAAAGTTTTAACACAAGTTTTGACAACTTTTCAAAAAATACCCCAAATGGATATAAAAGATAATATATCACAATAAATAAAGGAAAAGAATATCTTACCATTCTATAAGGATATGTCCTATAAATAGATTTTGGGAGTATCTCTCCAAAAATAAAAAATAGTGGTGATAGAAAAAGTATTGAACTTAATGTGGTTATAAGTGTATAATAACTTTTTCCTATATTTAATGCTAAAAGTATTTTATATAAATAAATATTATAAAAAATAGTTCCTAATACAATTGTTATATTATTACCTATTAAAACAATAGCTATAACTAATTCTTTTTTTTCATAAAGCTCCTTTATTTTCTTAAAAATTTTATCTTCTTTATAATCCGCTAAATAAAGTAATTTAATATAATCTATAGAGATAAAACCTGTCTCAAAACCTGCAAAAAAAAAGGAAAAAACTAAACAAATAAATAATCCTATTAATTCCATCTATAAACCAATTATCTTATATTTTGTAAAATATCCTCTAAAGCCTTCCAGAAATCTTCCACTTTCACCTTTACTCTCTCTTGTGTTTGTCTATTTTTTATTTCAATTAACCCCTGTTTTAAATTCTTTTTTCCTATAATAATATGAATAGGAAATCCTATTAAATCTGCATCTTTAAATTTAAATCCTGCCCTTGCATCTCTATCATCATATATTACTTCAAAACCTTTATCTGTAAGCTCTTTGTACAAATTGTCAGCAAAATTTCTAGTCTCTTCATCTTTTAAATCAAGTAAAATTAAATCAATTAAAAATGGTGCTAGTTCTTTTGTCCATATAATACCATTCTCATCATGATTCTGTTCTATAGCCGCTTGAATAACCCTTGTAACTCCTATACCATAACATCCCATTATAAAAGGCTTTTCTTTACCATCTTTATCCTTATAATAGGCTTTCATACTTTCTGAATACTTAGTTCCTAACTTAAATATATGGCCTACTTCAATACCCCTTATTATCTCTAGCTCTCCTCCACATATAGGACATTTATCTGCTGGTTTTACTACATGTATATTTACCCATTCTATATTTTCCGGTAGATCTCTATCCCAATAAAATCCTTTATAATGATAATTTTGTTTATTAGCTCCTGTTATACCATCAACAATTGTTCTTACAGAATAATCTACAAAAATCTTTACCTTATCTAAATTGGCTCCTATTGGCCCAGCATAACCTTCTATAATATTAGCCTCTTTTAAAGCCTCAAATGTTGCCATCTTCCAAGGCTTTCCTATTATATTATTAATTTTTGCTTCATTTATTTCATAATCACCTCTTATTAAAAACATATATAAAATACCTTCTTCATCTTCAACTAAAAAAGCTTTCATAAATTTTTCTGGCGGTAAATTTAAAAATTCCTCCAATTCATCTATTGATTTTTTATCTGGTGTTTCTATTAATTCTAAAGGTTTTTTATCTTCAACAATAACCTCGTTGAATTTAGTATAAGCCTTTTCTACATTAGCAGCATAATCGCAACTTTTACAATTAGCAATCTTATCCTCTCCAGTATCTGCAAGCACCATAAACTCATGAGAATCACTACCTCCAATATTACCAGTATCAGCCTCAACTACTTTAAAGTATAATCCGCATCTTTTAAATATATTAGAATAAGCCTCGTACATATCATTATAAGTTTCATTTAAAGATTCCCATGAAGAATGAAAAGAGTAACCATCTTTCATTATAAACTCTCTTGCTCTCATTAACCCAAATCTAGGTCTTATCTCATCTCTTACCTTAGTCTGTATTTGATATAAATTTAAAGGTAAGTCTCTATAGGAAGATACTTCTGTTCTAACAATATGGGTTATAATCTCCTCATGTGTAGGTCCTAAAGCAAATTCTGCATCCTTTCTATCTTTAATCCTCCATAGTTCTTTTCCATATTTATACCATCTTCCACTCTCTTTCCATAATTCTGCTGGCAAAACAACAGGCATTAACAATTCTATAGCTCCCTTTTTATCTAATTCTTCCCTTATTATTTTTTCCAGCTTTTTTAATGTTCTAAGAAATATTGGCATATAGTTATATATTCCAGAAGCTAACTTTCTTATAAACCCTGCTCTTATTAAATAAATATGGCTTATTATTTCTGCCTCTTTAGGAGTTTCCTTTAATGTATATAAAAAATACTTACTCCATCTCATTTTTTATCCTCTCCTTTATTTAATTTTTTATCATTCTTATTTAATTTATTTTTAATATTCTGTTCTAATTCTTTAGTTTCTACCATTTTTATTTTATTAAAATCTATATTCTTCATTACCGATAAAGTACCTCTTATATATTTATAACTAATACTATTACGATAACTTTCTTGAGCTTGTTTTGATTTAGGTATAAAATCATATACATTTAAAAGCATTGAAGTAAAAACAATCCCTAAAATAATACCTAAA
Organism: bacterium; assembly: GCA_027063545.1. Taxonomy (GTDB): domain Bacteria; phylum JAMORN01; class JAMORN01; order JAMORN01; family JAMORN01; genus JAMORN01. The sequence goes on from JAMORN010000233.1 coordinate 3,612, forward strand.
AACATGCCTAAAACGTTATCTATCCATTTCAAATGAAGAAAAGATAAAAATTTTGAAAAAATAATTTGGAAAATTATAAAAGTTATATAAACAACAAAAAATATTATAAGAAAACCTACCACATTTGCAAGTACAATATTATTTGAAAAACTATCATAATTTCTTACTAAAAAATCACCTAATATGTAAAAAAATTTAGCTCCTAAAATAATACCCAGTATAAAACCTATAGCATTAAATACTATCTTTAATATTCCTTTTACAAGGCCAATTATTCCAAAAATACCTATTATTGAAAATATTATAACATCCAACATAACTTTGAAATCTCCTATCACATTTAGATTAATTCCATTAATATTAAAAATAATACCGCCATTTGAATTATATTATTAAAAGTAACAATATTCGAATATATTCTATTTTCACCTATACTAAATTTTTTACCTATTTTTAATTTTTGTAAAAATTGCTGTTCTATTATTGCATCTAAAAAAATTGTAAATCC
>JAMORN010000234.1 GCA_027063545.1 bacterium
TATAAAACCTAATAAAAGAAATAAAAGTAGCTATAAAGAAAAAAGTGTTGTTTTAGATAAAGATCTAAAATTAAAAATAAACAACTGGGTAATAGCTAAATTAGAGATTGATAAAATGATTGAAAAAGTAGAGATATTAAAACAAAAGGGTATTAGTAAAGATTCTATAGATAAAATTATTATAAATGAAAAAAAGAATATTATAAAACACCATGGATTTAGAAATTTGGATGAATTTGATAGTGTTTTCTATATAATAGTAAATAACAAAAAGAATAAATATATTGATTCTCTTTTAATTATAAATAAAATAAAAATAATAAAATGACCTCATTTTCATCTAAAGATATAAAATTCATGAATATAGCTTTATCTTTAGCTAAAATAGCTCTAAATAATGGAGATATACCTGTAGGCGCTATAATAGTTAAGGATGATTTAATTATTGGAAAAGGATATAATCTCTCAAAACTAAAGAATGACCCAACTTTACATGCTGAAGTTGTAGCTATAAAAGATACTATAAAAAAATATGGTATTTATACTCTTAAAGACTCTACGATATATACTACTTTAGAACCATGTATGTTTTGTTTTGGATTAATAAATCAAGTAAAAATAGGCAAAATAATATTTGGAGCTTATGATAAAAACAATGGGGTATGTGGAGGCTGGCAGGATTTTTCTTTATTAAAGCCTTTTTATAATAAAGTAATTGTTTTAGGTGGGCTTTTATCTGAAGAGTCTCAACAATTATTAAAAAACTTTTTTAAAAGTATAAGAAAAAAATAAATTAAGCTGTTTCTCTTTCAATAAGATTAGGTTTTAATATTAAATTAATACGCTCTTTATTTCTGCCTTCTATTTTGTCTATTATTGAAATTAAAGCCTCTTTACCTAATTCTTGTAAAGGTTGTTTTATAGTTGTAAGAGAGGGTACTATAAGCTCGGCAGCAGGAATATCATCATAACCTATAATGGCAATATCTTCCGGTATTCTATATCCATTCTTCAGTAATACCTTCATTATCCCAATAGCTGTTAGATCATTAGCTGCTACAAATAAACTATCAAACTCAAATCCCTCCTCCACCAATTTTTCTCCTAATTTAAGTCCTGAATTTAAATCCATAGAAGGAACCTCTATTATATACTTTTCATTAATTGGAATATCATTATTTTTTAAAACTTCCAAATATCCCTTTAATCTATCTTCTACTAATTTATTATATATAATACCTATTTTTTTATATCCTTTTTTTAGCAAATATTCAACAGCTTTATAAGCCCCTAATCTATCATTAGAATATATACAATCATACTTGCTACTATTAGTAGCTACCAATATAAATGGTAATTCGTTTTCTTGTAAAATTTCTAAAGCTTCTTCTTCTATAGTATGACCTATAATAATAAGCCCATCTGCCCTTCTTTCACCTATTATTCTTTGAAAAATCTCCTTTAAACTTCTACTTTTATAATAAGATATCATATCAAACAAAATAATATTATAATAAATACTATCATCTTCTGTGATTCTATCTCTAATACCTCTTAAAACTTCTAAAGCAAATAAAGATGATAAATCTGGTATAATTACAGCTATAGTATTTGTTTTATTGGTAGCGAGTCCCTTTGCTATAAAGTTAGGATAATATCCTAACTTTTTTATAACAGCCCAAACTTTTTCCTTTGTCTCTTGAGAAATATTTGGTTTATTGTTTATAACCATAGATACTGTTGCTGGAGTAACCCCTGCTTCTCTAGCAACATCTGTTATCCTTTGTTTTTTCATCTATCTTAATCCTGTTTTATGTTTAATATTATTTAAAATATATTTATTAATGAAAAAATTAAAGATTTTGATTTAATATTGTATCCTAATTTGAATTCAATAGACGAAAATTCTGCTTCTACATATGCATCAAAAATATTATATATATATAACCCTAATAAATACCACAAATATGTATTTCTTACTTTTATATATTTTACTGCTAAATCTTGGTTAAAGTACTCTATTTTTTCTTTCCTTAGATCATTTACTAATTTATTATTAAAATAAGCATGCCCTAAAAATCCTATACCTAATAAATAAATAACAGCTGCACTAGAATAACTTTGTGTATAAATTTGCCCTAACCCCGGGAATATTGCTGAAAAAAGTATAGCTTTATTACTAGACGCTTCCCTATTTTTTTTATTTATATAACCATCCAGTCCATCTAAAAAAGAATATACCCATAATCCTGCAGCCCAATATCTATCAATAAATAACTGATAATAACTTAAAAGTCTTTTATACCTATAATAACTTATTAAATAATAATAATCATCTGAGGTTAATGTTGCCAAATAAGATGAATCCGGTTGAAAATTTTCATATGTTATAGTGGTATCATTTAAATATTCCCTTATTTGATATGTCCATAACATTGTGTAATATATTTGATTTTCCTTATACTTATCCATCATATTATTATAGTTATTATAATCAAATAATAACCAAGAATAACCTAATACAATCATTGAACCTCTAAAATATTTCTGTGTAGCAAATTGAGGATAAGAAGGTATTAATAATGAAATATATTTTATAGAATTGGAATAAGACATTGAAATCAAAAATAAAACCAGTATAAAACTTAATAACATCTTTTTCATAATAAATATTCTTTTAAATACTTTCCCGTATAAGAATTTTTATTTTTAACTATATCCTCAGGGGTTCCTTCTGCAACCAAATACCCCCCCTGATCACCACCTTCTGGGCCTAAATCTATTATATAATCAGCATTTTTTATAACATCTAAATTATGTTCTATCACTATAACAGTATTTCCATTATCTACTAATTTATGTATAGTATCTAACAAATAGGTTATATCTTCAAAATGTAATCCTGTTGTTGGTTCATCCATAACATATAGTGTCTTAGAAGTCGAGGGTCTAATTAATTCGGAAGCCAACTTAACTCTTTGAGCTTCACCACCTGACAAAGTATTAGAAGCCTGTCCTAATTTTAAATATCCCAAACCTACACTTCTCACTACTTCTAATTTTTTTCTAATCTTTGGTATATCATTAAATAACTCTAAAGCTTCATTTACACTCATATTTAATACATCTGCTATGTTATAACCCTTATACTTTATCTCCAATACCTCATCTGTATATCTATTACCCCCGCATTTTTCACACTTTACAAAAATATTGGGTAAAAAATTCATCTCAATTTCAATTACTCCTAAACCTTTACAATGCTCACATCTTCCCCCTTTCACATTAAAAGAAAATCTAGAAGGCTTATATCCTCTAATTTTACTTTCTCTCAAATTGGCAAAAAAGTTTCTAATATCGTCAAACACACCCACATAAGTTGCTGGAATTGATCTTGGATTTTTGCCTATAGGAGACTGATCAATATTTATCACTTTATCTATTTTATCATAATTTATTATTTCATCATACTCTAAAACTTCATGATTCTCATTTTTTAATTTATTATATAAAGCAGGAATTAATGTATCATTAATTAATGTAGATTTTCCACTTCCACTAACTCCTGTTACAACAATAAATGTCCCTAATGGGAACTTTACTGTTATATTTTTAAGATTATGCCCTCTTGCCCCTTTTAATATTAAATACTCGTTTGACTTTCTTCTCTTAGAATTATATGAAATAACCTTTTTACCGGATAAATACTGCCCAGTTAAAGAAGAATCAGACTTCTTCATCTCATCTAAAGTACCAGAAAAGACTAAATATCCTCCCTTTTCTCCGGCTAATGGCCCTAATTCTATCAAATAGTCAGCTTCTAAAATTGTTTCCTTATCGTGTTCTATTACTATAACAGAATTTCCTATGTCTCTTAATTGTTTTAGTAAACTAATAAGCCTATCGGTATCTCGAGGATGTAATCCAATAGAAGGTTCATCCAAAATGTATAAAATACCTACTAATCTACTCCCTATTTGTGTTGCCAATCTTACCCTCTGGGCTTCTCCTCCAGATAACGTACCCATTTTTCTATTTAATGTTAAATAACCTAATCCTAAATAATCTAAAAAGTATAATCTATCAATTATCTC
>JAMORN010000235.1 GCA_027063545.1 bacterium
TAACTATTGAGAAAAAAGAAATTTATAATATACTAAAAGAATTAAAATTGCAATATAAGTTAGATAAAACAAATTTTGAGACTATATATAATAGAAACAAAATTCGCAATATAATTATACCATCTATAGAGAGTAATTTCCCTTTTTTTAAAGATAATATATATAAAACCTCAGAAATAGCAAGGGAGCTCCATAAATTTCTAAAAGATAATTATAATTTAGATATTGATAAAGATTTTTGGGGTCTTGAATATATAAAAAGAGAAAAATTAATACCAAATATTGCAATACTTTACTATCAAATATCTGATATTTTAAAAAATTGGGGATTAGAGGAGGATAATATAGGTATATATAGGACTATTTTTTTTGCTTTAAAGAAAGAAAAAAATACAAAAATAACAATAGATAATAATATATTACTTTTTTTAGATTATGATGGTATAAGAAAATACGAAAATTATTCTAAATATGTAGTAGAAATTAAGGCTAATAAAAATTTTTTTACAAAATTAAAAGTTTTTTATAAAAATTTAGAGATTAAAATTTTATTTTACAATGATAAATGGTTTTTAGAAGCTTATATGGATAATTATAGGACATTAATAGAATTAAAAGAAGATTTATTCCCGTACTATATAAAAACTAGAGAAGAGGGGATGAGATTTTATAATAAGAATAAAAAATTAAAGGAGTTTTTTATAGACTATAAAATACCCAGAATACACAGGGAATTTATGCCTATTTTAGTGGATAAAAATAACAGGGTACATAGTATTTTATTTTTTAAAGAATATAAAAAATCTTTAATTTAAAGGAGTTTAATATGGCAGAAAAGAAAGCGACAAATGTTATATTTTACCTATTTTTATTTTTAGTATTTTTAATAATTTTGCAAAGTATTAATTATATGAATACTAAAGAGATAGAGATAACTTATAGCGAATTTGAGGAAATATTGAATAAAAATACCTTAAATGGACAGCCTATTCCTAAAATAAAAAAAGCAATAATACTAAAAAAAGATATAAATACATATGAATTTATAGGATATTTAGAAAAAAATGCAAGTATAAGTTTAACTCCAAATTTAAATACAGAAGATAATAAGATGGCCTTAATAAAACCGTCACAAATAAAATTTAGAAAATTTAAGGTCATTTTACCAATGATTGATTCAGAGATGTTAGAAAAATGGAATAAATATGGATTCCAGTATAGATTTAAAGAGAAAGGTTTAGATTGGGTTAGTGTATTTATTTCTTTTCTTCCATGGCTATTTTTTATAGGATTATGGGTTTTAATGATGCGTCAGATTAATGGAGGGGGTGGAAAAGGAGTTTTTAATTTTGGTAAGAGTAGAGCAAAGTTGATAACAGAAGCTGATACAAAGGTGACATTTAATGATGTAGCAGGTTGCGATGAGGCTAAAGAAGAATTAAAGGAAGTTGTTGAATTTTTAAAGGATCCGGGAAAGTTTCAAAGATTAGGAGGAAAACTACCCAAAGGTGTATTACTTGTTGGCCCTCCAGGTACAGGAAAAACTCTTTTGGCAAAGGCTGTTGCAGGAGAAGCAGGAGTACCATTTTTTGCTATTTCAGGATCTGATTTTGTAGAAATGTTTGTTGGTGTTGGAGCAGCTAGAGTAAGAGATTTATTTGATAAAGGAAGAAAATATGCTCCATGTATATTATTTATTGACGAAATTGATGCTGTAGCAAGACAAAGGGGGGCTGGCTTAGGAGGAGGACACGATGAAAGAGAGCAGACTTTAAATCAGCTTCTTGTTGAAATGGATGGAATGGATACAAAGGATGGAATAATTGTTATAGCAGCAACCAATAGGCCGGATATCTTAGATCCAGCTATCTTACGTCCAGGAAGATTTGATAGACAGATTGTTATAGATAGACCTGATATGAGAGGAAGAGAGGGTATTTTAAAGGTTCATATTAGAAAACAGAATATACCTATTGCTGATGATGTTGATTTAGAAGTAATAGCAAAAACAACTCCTGGACTTAGTGGTGCAGAGTTGGCAAATATAGTTAATGAAGCAGCTTTATTGGCAGCAAGAGAGAATGTAAATAAAGTATATATGAGACATTTTGAGCAGGCTAGGGATAAAGTGATGTTGGGATTAGAAAGAAAATCAAGAAAGATTTCAGAAAAAGAAAGAAAAATAACAGCGTATCATGAGGCAGGCCATGCCCTATGTGCTTATTATATTCCTGAAGCAGATAAGGTGCATAAAGTTTCTATTATACCTAGAGGGATGGCATTAGGTATAACCCATACATTACCAGAAGATGATAAATATACATATTCAAAGTCGTATTTACTTGCAGAAATAGCAGTGTTATTGGGCGGTAGAGCTGCTGAGTTATTAATATTTAATGAAGAAACAACAGGGGCAGGGAATGATATAAAAAGAGCAACAGAAATTGCTAGAAAAATGGTATGTGAGTGGGGAATGAGTGATAGAATAGGCCCAATAGCGTTAGAAGAAAAAAAGGAATTAGTATTTTTAGGTAGAGAAATAGAAAAAACAAAGGAATATTCAGAGAAAGTAGCAGAAATAATAGATGAAGAGGTTAAGAGAATAATATATGAGAGAATGGAGTTTGTTTTAAAACTATTAAATGAGCATAAACAGGAGCTTATAAGAATAGGAGAAGCTTTACTAAAATATGAAACAATTAATTATAAGCAGATGGAAAATTTAATAAAATGTGTAAGTATTGAATGTGGTAGTGTTGGAGGAGATAGTAGTGATGAAAATAATGGGCATAGTTAATGTTACTCCAGATTCTTTTTCAGATGGTGGAGAGGTTTTTGGAAGTGTAGATAAGGCTATTGAAAAAGCAATGGATTTGTATAAACTGGGTGCTTCTTATATAGACATAGGAGGAGAGTCAACAAGACCCGGTTCAGATCCTATAGATGTTGAAGAGGAGTTAAATAGAGTTATTCCTGTTATTGAAAAATTAAAAGGCAAGATACCAAATATTTCAGTTGATACATATAAATCTAAGGTTGCAGAAAAAGCTATTTTAAGTGGTGCTACTATGGTAAATGATATTTCGGGACTTAGATTTGATCCTAATATGGTTGATGTTGTAGCAAGTTATGATGTAGAAGTTGTTATTATGCACATAAAGGGTACACCTAAAGATATGCAGAAAAATCCATTCTATGAAGATGTTATTGATGAATTATTAAAATATTTTGATGAAAGGGTTAATTTTGCTATAAAAAGGGGAATTAAAGAGCATAAAATATGGATAGACCCGGGAATAGGATTTGGAAAAAGACTAGAGGATAATATAAAAATAATGAATAATATTGATAAATTTAAAAAATTTGGTTTAAAAATATTAATGGGTACATCAAGAAAATCTTTTATAGATATGTTATTGGAATATAATACACAACCTAAGGAAAGAGATTTTGGAACAATAGCAACAACTTTATATTTTTATGATAAGGGAATTGATATGGTTAGGGTCCATAATGTAGAGGCAAATATACAAGCTTTAAAGGTTTATAAAGCAATAAAGGAAGGTATATATTAATATGGTTTTATACCAATGGGAGTTTTTAAAGTTCACAATAAAAGACTTCTTTGATATTTTATTTGTTGCTTTAGTTCTTTATCTATTTATTAATATCATAAAAGGCACCCGTGTTGTTTCAATGTCTTTTGGAGTTTTATTTATTGTATTAATATGGCTTTTATCAGATTGGTTTAATCTGTCAACTTTAAATTGGATGTTTTCTAATGTAATAAAAGTAGGGGTTATTGCATTATTAGTTGTTTTTCAACCTGAGTTAAGAACAGCTTTAATAAAACTGGGGGATTTTACTTTAATAGATCTATTTATAGATAAAACAGAAGAAAATACCATTGAAGAGATAATAGAAGCTATTAAGGAACTGCAGGAGTTAAAATTTGGAGCTATTATAGTTATAGAAAGGAATATAAATGTATCAGATAATGTACAACAAAGGGGTGTTTTTATTAATGCAGATGTTAAGAAGGATTTATTAGTAACTATCTTTT
>JAMORN010000236.1 GCA_027063545.1 bacterium
TATAAATTTTTTTATTTTTTTTTTCTCTGCTATTAATTAACAATATGTAAAAAATAAAATATCAATCCTAAACTTAAAACATCAATAAACCACTGAAAAAACAAATTTTTTGTGGCTTTTATTTTTAATATATTAAATCTTTTATCTAAAAAAGGATAAAAAACTTCAACTCCTCTATATGAAAACATATCCTCAATTATATGAAACAACACTCCTAAAAAAATAGGGAAAAATAAAAAATTATAATGAGATAAAACACCTAAAAATACAAGAAAAAGTAAAGAATGAGTAACACCTCTATGCTTTAATATTTTAATTATTAAACCCAAAACTTTTATATCAAAAATCAAAAATAGAACAAAAAAGAAAAATATTAAACCTAAAATTAAAAATAAATAACTAAAATTCTTAATATCAGGAAAGTTATAAAGATAAACATAGATCCTCAAAAACATTAAACTAACAATAAATAAAAAAATACTTACCCAAGATGCTTTTTTCTTCTTTTCTCTTACTTTATTGGTTATTCTTATATCAATATCTGGTAAAAAAGCAAAAAAACCTGTTAATATACTATAAATAAAAACATAAAAAATACTCTCAACGCCTAAAATAAACCTATAAACATATAAAGATAAACTAAAACTTAAGAAAAAATGATTCCTACTTATCACTTTTTGATAATTCTTTTATTATATTAATATTTTTATCCTTATATTTAAGTCTTAAAGCCTTGTCTACAATCTCTGGGACAAATTCTTTAATACACCCTCCAAAAGAAGCTATCTGTTTTACCATTGTAGAATTAATAAAAGAATACTTAGAACTTGTCATTAAAAATATTGTTTCTATATCTCTATTAAGTTTATGATTAAAATGAGCCATTTGAAGTTCATATTCAAAATCAGAAATTACCCTAAGCCCTCTTATTATTATCCTAATATTATTCTTTTTTAAAAAATCAACAATCAAACCCTCATGAAAATGAAACTCTACATTCTCTAAATGCTTTAAAGATTCCTTTACTAAAAAAAGCCTTTCATCAGGGGTAAATAAAAAATTCTTATTTGGATTTATAGCAACAACCACATGAAGTCTTTCAAAAATTCTAGAAGACCTCTCAATTAAATCTACATGACCCAATGTGATAGGATCAAAAGAACCTGGGTATATAGCCTCCATAAAATCCTCTATCTTTTTATTACTATATAAAGTTTTGTTTTACCATAAAAGCGAGTCTGTAAAATATATTCCTCTCTATCATCAAATAAAACCTCATCTTTAGCCCTTGTCTCCATAAATAGTACCCCATCTTCTCTTAAAAAATCCAACAGTTTTATAATTAAATCCTCTCCTGGCAGATTATCATAAGGTGGATCAACAAAAATGAAATCAAAACTTTTATTTGGGGTTAGATTATTTACAAAATTATATATATCATCTTGAATAACTGTTGCCTTATCTGTAAACCCTGAAATTTCCAAATTTTCATTTATTAATTTAATAGCTGCAGAATCTTTATCAACCAAAACTGCACTCTCAGCTCCTCTTGATAGTGCCTCAATACTTAATGCCCCTGTCCCAGAATATAAATCTAATATATCTGCACCTATTATCTCAGGGCCTATTAAGTCAAAAATTGCCTTTTTCAACAACTTCATTGTTGGTCTTATCTTATCATAATCCTTTGGGGCTTTTAACTTCATTCTTTTTTTAGAACCCCCAATAATCCTTAGCATATTTCCACCCTCTTTTTTTTAATCTTTATAATAAAGATTTAATAACATTGTAACAGAATAACTTCCATCGTTATTCTTCCATATAACTACATTAGAAAAACCTAAAGAACTAAACTCTTTTGAAACTTTACTAATAAATTCCTGTAATTTTGTTTTTGAAATTCTTCTATTTTTTATAACAAATACTTTTGCTCTTATACGAGAATTTATTTTTAGATTAATATTTTTATATATGGAAAAATTATATTTTTTAAAAACTCTTCTTAATTTCTTAACTTTTGTTCCTAATACATTTCTTTTATATATTTGAAAATTTTTTTGTTCTATTTTTGGATAGAAAATATCATAAAAATATATACCATTTGAATAACTCTCTGTAAAACTATAATCTTTCAATAAGTCTCTTATATCATTTTTTGTATAAACACTAATTGATAGTGGGGAAGATTTAATAATTCTTTGTAATCCCTTATTAATTAACTTATTAAAAAACTCTTTAAAAAATAAAGTCAACGTAGTATTCTCTGATAATATAAATTCTCTTAACGTTAAATTCTCTAAAACTTTTTCTTTTAACTCTTTAGTATTTTTCAAATCTTCTTTAGATGTTATATTTTTACTTATATCTTGAGTCTCTAATTCTTCTACCTCAACATTTGTCTCCACTACTCTATTTTTATCAACCTTCTTTGAAAGATCAACTAATTTTTTATTTTTCTTTTTTATCTTTATAGATGGCTCTGGTAATAAATTCTCTTCATAAGATTGAACTTTATTTTCTTTTAAACTTCCTGCTGTTATCTCCTGCTCTATAGTTTCAACTCCTTTTTTATAATACAAAAATAAAATAACCCCTATAATAAAAATAGAAAATACCCCTACAATACTTATAAGAACTAAAACTTTTCTCTTATTGCCTGATTCATTTTGTATAGCAACTTTATTCTCTTGAGAATAAGCTTTACTCTTAAACTTACTCTCTTGAAGTTCTTTTAATTCATCTACAAAAAGATTCAAATTTATACCCATAATATATCTCCCTCTATATTACAACTCTATATATTTCAAAGCAAAACCTAAACTAATAACATATCTAATAGGATCATTATCATCAAGTATTTCCATTGTTATATTTCCAAAATTAAATTTTTCATAATCACTATTACTATTTATTAAATCTTCAACCAAATTATTTTCTCCTGCCACTATTATATTGTTCAATTGAGATATTTTATCTTTAACTAAAGAAATAAATAAAGAAAAATTATTTATATAATCTTGGGTATATGGCTCTATTTTATAATCTATAAAATCATTTTCCCCTATAAATAAATAATAACAGAAACTACTATCAAAAAAACCTAATACAACATTATTTAACTCTAAATAACTAAATTGAAAAGCATTAAAAAGCCCCAAAATGCCCATGTCTATTCCATCAACTTTAAAATCAATTTTCTGAATAAAATCTTTTGCCTTTTTCTTTTTTATTGCCCCTAAAAGAAGACTATCCTTATACTTTACAAAGTTATAATAAAAATCCTCTTTATTTGGTAAGAAATTCTCTATTTCCCATTCTACAATCTTCTCATCATCTAAAATGCCATCTTCAAAAGGCACTATTCTAAGTAAATCAGGATTTGGAATATTTATATTCACCACAGCATTTTCAAAAAATTCCTTATCTTCTTGATATATTTTATTTAAAAGAGAAATCACCTCTTCCTCATTATCAGCCTTTTCACTACGTAAATAATAAGTTAAAACAGCATCTCCTTCATTAACAAGCCCTGATAAATAAATATTATCACCTGAAATAAATATTCCTAAATAGCGTTTATTTTTATCCATAATAAAATCCTCTTTTAATTTTTATATAAAATCCCATTTTTTATGATAAGATGATGATGAGGACATTCTATTGTAAAACTAGTATCTGTACTTTTATATATATATCTTTTTCCTGTTAGAGGACAATTATAATAAAAATGGTCTTTTCCGTTATCTAATTCTTCTAATGTTTTTGTATATCTATGATACTTCTGAAAAAATAGTTTTTCCTGTAAAGCCAATTTATTCAGCCTCATCATACATGCTTGTTCTTCATATGTGGGTTGGGTATGAAAAATTTTATATATAATAATTCCAAATATTATTAAAAAAACACTTGATACTAAAAAAATATTTATAGATTTAAGTTTTTCTCTATTCATCTTTTATTTTATAAAAATAAATAATTTAAACCTATAAAAATATTATTTGCATTAAAACTATTATCTGTAAAGTTTAATATATAAAATTTATACATAACAG
>JAMORN010000237.1 GCA_027063545.1 bacterium
GTATTGAACAAGTTTTAAAATTCTAAAAACTCTTAAAACTCTCAATGTTCTTATAACAAGCATATAATGACTTGAGGCAAATATATAGGTTAGGTAGGTCGGAAGAATAGACAAAAGATCAACAATTCCATAAAAGCTTTTCATATATTTGATTCTATTAGGGGAAATCCAGATTCTTAAAACATATTCTATAGTAAAAAAAAATGTAAAAAACCACTCTAATATAGAAAAAATATTCCCATACTTTTGTGAAAAATTACTTATAGAGTTTAACATTACAACAATAACACTCATTACTATAACTATAATAAGAATAATATCAAATAATTTTCCAGCAGAAGTATCCGCCTCAAAGATTATTTTATACAATTTCTTTTTTAGATTATCCATTTTTTTATGTATTTTTATTTAAGATTTAGATCAAAAAATCCGAATTTATTGAAAAGATAGAAAATAATATAAATAAATTCAATAGAGTATATGGCAAATAAAGAGGAAGTTTTAAAAAATCTTAATAGATGGTATATAAATTTTAATTATAAAAGAGAGTTAGAAAATTTTAGAAAAAGACATAGCCTAGATAATCCTATAGTAAAAAGGGTTCAACTTGAGGTCACTCAGAAGTGTAATTTCAATTGTTTGATGTGTCCAAGAAATCTTGTTGATACATCAAGAGATATGAGTTTTGAAGAGTTTAAAATCATAGTTAATAAACTTCCCCAGAGTGTTGAAACAATAATATTTCATGGATTAGGAGAAAATGCTCTTCATCCAAATTTTTACGATATGCTTTTTTATTTAAAAGAAAAAGATTATATCATAGAACACTTTTCAAATCTTTCAGTTTTAAAAAAAGATGCTTTAGATTTTATTGATATTCTATATATATCCCTAGATGATGTAGATCCATCTTCTTTAAAAAAACTAAGAGGAAATATAAATCCCAGTTTAACTTTTGAGAAACTTTTTCTTTTTAGAGAAGAAACAAAAAAAAGGAATAAGCCTTTAAATATTAGTATATCTTTGAGTTATATTAACTATAAACATTTAAAGGAAATATATGATTTTTTAGATAAATTTAACATAGATTTAGTTCAGATTCAGCCAATAACAAATAATTTTCCCTATAATTCTAAAGAATTCTGGACTTTTGAAAAATTTATTGAAAAGAATTTTGAAAAAGTTGATTGGAAAAGGGTAGCAGAGATCTACTTAGAGAATGATTATAATTTTAATCTATTAATCTGGTATCCAAGAAAATATATGAAAGGACTGTGTGTTTGGGGTTTTGATCATGTTTATATTAATAAAGATGGTGATATAATATCTTGTTGCAGAAAGGTAGTTAGAACAATTAAATTTGGAAATCTATTAGAAAAAAGTTTTGAGGAGATTTTTTATTCTACTAAATATAATGCTTTTAGAAAGGCTCATCTTGAGGGTAAAAAACTTGGATTTTGTGATTATTGCACACAAGGATGGCCTTTAAAATATGTGAAGAAAAGTTAGAATAATGAATAATAAAAAAGTTTTGTTTGCTATTCATACCTATGATAGGTTTGCAGGTGGGATAGATAACGCCTTTTCAAGGCTTGAGAATAATCTTCCAGATTATATAAAACACGATATACTTGTTTTTAAAAATATAGTCAATCTTCCCCACAAAGCAGAAAAAATTTATTTTCTCTCTACAGTTAAACTTCCATCATTTATTTTAAGACACAAAAAAAGATTAAAGTTTTTAGTGGTTTTTATAGGCTTTTATATTTTACTATATAGGATCATAAAGTTTTATAACTTTCTAAAGAAAAATGGAGAAAACTATAAAAAAATCGTTGTTTTTGATGATTATTTTTCAGTAATAGTTTTAATGTCAACCTATTTATACAATAAAAAATATAAAAAAAATATTAAAGTAATCCCATCAGTAAGAAACTCTCCAAGAAATATTTATTCCTATGGAAATTTAATTCATCTTTTGCCAGATTTTTTTTATCTAAAAATAGCATTTCCCATAATAATAAAAAAGCTTTCCTACCTTGTTCATGGAGTAGCAGAGGGGTTAAAAACTGAGTTAAAAGAGAAGTTTAATATAAATAATGTTGTAATAATTCATAATTTATATGATTTCTCAAAGATAGAAGAATTGGCAAATGAGGATATAGAGTTTAAGTTTGATTATCTTCTAAATGTGGGACATATTAATTTTGCCAAAAATCAAAAGGATTTAATAAAAGCATTTTTTGTTCTAAAAAAAGAGTATAAGATAAAAGAAAAACTTTTAATAATAGGAAAAGGCCCTTTAAAAGAGGAGTTAATATCCTTAGTGAATAGCCTAAATTTAAAAAATGAGGTTATTTTTTTAGAACCACTCTCAAATCCTTATAAATATATGAAAAGAGCAAATGTATTTGTGTTAACCTCATTATATGAAGGGTTTCCAAATGTTTTAGTTGAAGCAGGTTATTTAAAAACACCTATTGTTTCATATAAAATTGAACATGGCGTTTCTGAGATAGTAAAAAATCCAGTAGAAAAAGGGGATATTAAATCTCTTTCTTTTGAAATTTATAGAATTTTAACCGATAAAAATTATAGAGAAGAATGTATTTTTTATACATCAAATAGAATTGAAAATATTTTTAACAAAGAAAGGATAATAAAAAAATGGGAAGAGCTACTCAAATAATTACAACTTTAACTGACAAAGAAAAAGAACTTTTTGATAAGATATATAATATTGAAGATATAAATTTTATGGTAACTCTGTTCTGTCCTGGAAGGTGTAAGTATTGCTCTATATGGAAAAAATCAAAAGAGGAGATAACAAAAGGAGAGATTGATATTAAATATTTTGAAAAAATTTTAACCTCTTATGCTTTAAGAAATACAAATTATTTTGATTTAACAGGAGGCGAGGTTCATTTATCCCCCAAATACACAGAAGTAGTTAAATTAATAGGGAAATACAAACCAGAAGCATTTATTCATACAAATATTAGTGGTTGGTATCCAGAAGTTCATGAGAGGGTAGTAAAAGAGGTGTTAAAGTATATTTCAAAGGAGAATTATAGGATAGATATATCCTTAGATGGAAGCAAAGTTAATTATGAGAAAATAAGATTAGTTCCAAATGGGTATGAGAAGGCAATAGAAACAGCAAAAAGGTTAAAAAAGTATGGAATTCATCTAAGGTTTATAATGACTATATATAAAGAAAACTATAAGGATATAGAGTATTTAGTAGAGTTGGCAAATGAGTTAGGAATAGGGTATTATTTTGGTTATGCAAGGGAATCTGCCAATTATTTGGAGAGTGAAGAGAAGGTTGGTTATTTTACAGATGAAGAGATTGAATATATAGAAGAAACACTTCTTAAGGTTGGTTGGCTT
The DNA here is from genome assembly GCA_027063545.1 of bacterium. Classification (GTDB taxonomy): domain Bacteria; phylum JAMORN01; class JAMORN01; order JAMORN01; family JAMORN01; genus JAMORN01. Next base: position 3,394 of record JAMORN010000237.1, read on the forward strand.
GAAGATGAAAGGCGCGTTCCAAATTGGCTATGGGCTAAGTATTCATATCAGGGTTTTGTACCTTATTTTGAGTGTTATATGGGAAGAATGAGTTTAGTAATAGATCCTTATGGAAATATCTATCCATGCAATGAACTTCATGATTTTCTTTTTATGGGGTCTTTAAAAGAATATAAAGGAGATATAGATAAACTTTTAATCTCACAAGAGGCAATAGATGCTTTAAAAAGGATAGAAAGAAAGGAATGTCAGCCTTGTTCAATGCTATGTGCCCATAAAATAGAGTTTATTTGGGGAAAACAAACGGGGTTATATGGAAGAGAAGTTAATATGTCCTCTTTGTTTGAACTCTAATTTATTAGAGGCTTACAGAAGGGAAAATACTTTTTTTAGTATAAATCTAACTCCTTTAGAAAGGAGTTATAATCTTATTATCTATTATTGTAATAAATGTGGATTTGTTTTTCAAGGCTATTCTTATTTTAATAAAGAGAATTATTTAAAGATAATAAAAAAAGTATATACTCAAAGCTATAATCTTTCTTCCTCAGGGGATTTAGAATTTTCCTATAATTTTATAAAAGAAGAGATAAATAAAGCAGAAAGAATATTAGAAATAGGTTCATTAAAAGGTGATTTTATTAAATTTTTAG
>JAMORN010000238.1 GCA_027063545.1 bacterium
ATAATATTTTTCTATATTTCTCATGGAAGATAAATTTACTATAGGTGCTCTCATACTATATACTCCCATATAAAATCAGTGGAAGATATCTCTATATCATAGACCAAAAATATGATTTCCTTATTTTTTAATTTTTCAATTATCTTATTTAAATATTGTTTTTCTATCTGATTATATTTTAAAGGAATGATTATTATTTTATAATCTTCTATTACAGGATAATTTATCTCCAAATTTCCTATTATTTTCTCTATTCCATAACTTATAAATATATCTTTTATAGTTTCCTCAACTTTATAGAAAAAGGCTACTATAGTGTGGTTTTTATCTATATCTATTAGTTCTTTGCTTATCCTATCCTTCATATCTTCTGACTTTGTGATTGTTATAATCTTACTATCCCATGGTAAATCAAATATACTGGTTATATATTCATGGGTAAATCTTTTATATAGTAAAAAGAATATTCCCAACATAAATCCCATAAAAGAAAATACTATTAAAGTCTTTAATCTTCTAGGTTTTGTTCTTAAATAAGGGAACTGAGGAGATTGAATTATCCATCTAGAACCTATCTCCTGAAGTTTAGCAATCTTAGTTTGTTCTAATTGAACCAGGAGTCCTCCATATACCCTTTGTTTGGCCTCTAAAGCTGTTTTTAAACTTAAATATTCTCCTAAAGAGTTAGGATATTTCTCATATATTCTATCTTTTAGTTGTTGTATTTCTTTATCTAGACTTGATATTTGGGTCAATATTGCTTTTCTTTTAAAACTATTAGTTGTATAATTTGAATAAAACCTATATTTCATCTCTAACTCTAACTTTGCCTTTATTAAATCTCCAAGCATCTGTATTAGCACTGGCATTTCCTCTTCAGGAGAAATAATCTTATTCTTTTTAGAAAACTCTGAAAAAGCCCTATTTAAACTATCAAGTTCTTGATTGATAGAATCTATAGAATGTTTTATAATTATAAGAACATGATCTTTATCTTTTTCTATTCTATAATATCTCTCCTCAATATACTTTTCTAAATAAAAATTTAAAAATTCTGTTACCATTACAGGATCACTATAAGAAAAGTAAAGTATCATTACATTAGTATATTCAATTCCTCCAACAGACAATAAAGAAAATAGTTTTTCATATACTGCTCTTGGATATTTATATCCTATTTCAATTTTATAAACTTTTCCTTTTTTCAAAAAAGGCTTTGTTAATATGAAACTAAATCCTCCTAAATCTACTAACTCTCCAACAGAATACTCTCCGATATATCTATATTTTTTTATACCTATAGTAGAAAGTACTTTAGATAGTACATTATCATCTTTATAACTTAGATATACTTTAAATTTATTATCTGATATAACTTTAAGCTTTATTGTCTTAGGATAACAATCTAAAGATATAGGAGAAAAAGCAATATATCTTCTAATATCCTTATCTATTTTATACCATTTTATCTTCATTGCCCACTCATAAAAAGCCTTCTTTTTAATATCATCAGAAACTATAAACTCTGTTTCATCAAAAATAGAACCTCCACCAACTCCTCCCAAAAATGAAGATAGAGAAAAACCTCCAATAGATGGTAGATTTCCTATCATTGACCTTGTTAATAAAATCTTACTCTTTGAATCAAATTGTGGGGTTAGAATAAAAGTGTAAAGAAGAGAAAATAAACTAAATATAAAGGTAAAAAATATTATATAAATCTTTTCTCGCCATAAGTAAAAAAAAATACTTTGAAAAAATCTTATCAACTTCATCATAACATAATTACTTCTCTTCTAGTTTATCTTTTATGTTTATATATGCAATTATAATGGTAGCTGCAGAAGCCGCAACAGCTAATACATCTTTTACAAGCTCCCATGAAGGTCGATTAGTATATGATACAAACTCTGGTACATATATCACATCACCTGGATATAAAGGGGTTCGAGAATAAAGTTTTTCTATTTTACCATTTCTAGATCTTATAACCCTAATTAAACCATTATAAGCAAATCTATTTTTTCCTCCTGCTAAATTTAGATAATAAGTTCCTTTTTTACCTTCTATCCATTTATAACATCCTGGCTTTCCAACCCATCCAAATACACAAACAACTTCACTTTTAGCTGGAACAAAAACCGTATCTCCATCTTTTAATTTTATATGCAAATCAAGATTTTTATTCTTATAATCTGAAAATCTAATCATATTTAAAAATCTAAAATTTTTAAAAGGCCCTATATTAATGTAATGATTTCTTTTTATGTATATACCATAAAGATTAGCATCTTTAGTTAACCCAACTTTTTCTAACAATGAATCTAATGTTAAGCTATCAAAAAATCCATATATACCAGGTCTTATTACTTCTCCTTTTATTTCAACCTCTTTAATCCTTGCAAACTTCCAGTTGAATGCTACATAAACATGCATATAAGGCTCTATTTTTAACTTTTTAAGTTGTGATAAAGTATATATCTTTGTCTCTTTTTCCAGTGGATAAACAACTTGAATATATGAAGTATCTGCATATAAAGTAACACCGCCTGCTAGTTTTATAAAATCATAAACATTTTTCTCTTCATTGGTTATCTCATAAACATCCGGAAAATTTACCGCACCTTTTATATAAACAACCTTATCTTTAAAATTAAACTTTATTACATCTCCATCATTTAATACAGGATTATATCTTAAATCTCCTGTTACCAAGAATTTTCTTAAATCTCCTCTTATTATAGTATCGTTTCTTATAATTTTTATATTTCTTAAAGATACTTTCTTAGGAAATCTAGGAATATATACAGAATATCTATAATACTCTGGCTTAGCTGTCAAAAATTTTGAACTAACTTCCTCTGTTTTATCTGTAAAACTCTCATTCCTAGATAAATTTATTAAAGCATCCTGCTCACCTATTTCATAAGATCTCAAATTAAAATCTTTAAATCTATATCCTTTATAATTTATAGATTTTAATATTGTTGATAATCTTGACCCCGAGGGTAAAAGCAATTCTCCAGGATATTCTATTGCCCCAACCAAAGTAATCTTTATTGTTCCTGGTCCAACTTTGTACACTGAAAATTTTATATATTTTAATTTTTTCTCTAGTATTTTTTCTAATTTATTTTGTAGTTCAGATTCTGTGTAATTTTTAACTGTTATTGTTGAATCTAAATAAGGTAAATAAATCTTTCCACTTTTATCTACTACTACATATCTTGAATAACTATAGTCAGGCCATGATTCTATATATAATATATCTCCAGGAGATATATAAGAGCCATAAAGATTTGAAATTAATAAAAAAATTATACTACTTAAAATTATGTACAATTTCTGTAAATTCATGTAATTGTTCCCATTTATCTCTATCTTCAAAATAATTTCCAATTACTATAAAATCAGCTCCCGCTTCTAACTTGGCTTTTATTGTCTGTTTATCCCTAATTCCTCCACCTACCATTAAAGGAATATCCTTTAATACCATACTTACCTTTTTTATCATTTCCTCTGGTACTGAATACTTTGCTCCAGAACCAGCCTCAAGATATATCATTTTCATCCCTAAATAATAAGCAGCCAAAGCATGAGCTACAGCTAAATCACTCTTTTCTCTTGGAATTGGCCTTGTGTTAGACATAAACTCTACAGTTGTTGAAATTCCAGACTCTACTAAGATATAAGCTGTTGGTATAACTGGGAAATTATTTTTAAATATTAAAGGAGCTGCTATAACATGCTCTCCAATTAAATATTGAGGATTTCTTCCAGACACTAAAGATAAAAATAGCATACCATCAGCTTCAAAACAAATTTGACTTACTCCTCCTGGGAATAGAATTAATGGTATATTCAAATGATTTTTTAATTTTTTTACTAATTCTTTTGTTGTTTTATTTACCAATATTGAAGAACCTATTAATATAAAATCAATATCTGCTTTTTGGATATTATTAATTAAATTATCAATTAAAGATAAGTTAACTTTATCCGGATCTAATAAAAGGCCAAAACCTTTTTTATTCT
>JAMORN010000239.1 GCA_027063545.1 bacterium
TAATCTCTAGCCTATATTTATCAACTCATATGAATCCCCAAAATCTTGGAGTATTTGTATTAAAACTTTTTATAATGATAATAGTTCCGTTTTCTTTTTCCTTTATTGTAAAAAAAATATTTAAAAATTTATCCAACTATAAAAAAATTATATCAAAAATTAATGTGACTTCTTTAATGTATATTATCTTTATCGCAAGCAATCTTGCTTTTTATAAACTAAAAACTACCAATAATATCAATTATATATATATCTTTTCACCTATACTAATAGGTATGATTAATTATTTTATAGGCACAAAACTTTCTAGAAATCCTTTAATAAAAGCAAATACCTCTATTATTATTGGATACAGAAACACATCTCTAACTATCTGGATTGCAATTTCGTTTTTTGACTATATAGACTCTATACCTGCTGTTGTTTATATAATAGTCCAACACACTCTTAATATCTTTACGCTTTCAATCTTACATATAAAAGATTCAAAAAGAAAATAAAAAAAGCCTGTGCTTTTAAATTAGCACAGGCCTTTTGATAGGTTATAAAAAATTTATAAAAGAAAAATATTATTCTACACCTTGAGCCTTTTGGGCTTTCGCTTTTCTAACAATTACAGGATCATACCAAATACCTTTAACAAATTTCTTTGCTTCTTTCTCAAACTCATCAAAATGTTGACTACTTACAGATAACTTATCTAAATATTCTTTTTCTATTTTATCTATTCTATTATAATTTTTTCTTGTAATTGTAGCCTTTCCTATAACCTTTTTCCTAACACATACCTTTTTCCCATCTTTTCCCTCATATTTAACACAAACATAAGCATACTCTTTAAATACCTTTATTTGTGGAAATTTATCAAAAATTGCACCAGCCAAATCACCTGTCGGAAATCCTAATACAGTTCTTTTTAAATACTCATAAAATGTTTTCCAATCCTTAATTCTTTTTGTTTCATTATAATAATCTGTCATATCTGTCCAATTTATAACAGTATGGCCTCTAACCTCAACCTTCATTGTATCACCAATATAGTATGGATTATCCTTTATTTGAAAATTCCATACAAAATTTTGAACTTGAACCTGAAGCGGATCATCTGGATTTACTGGTTTTGGTTGATATTTAGGCTTTGGAGGATTTTTCTTTGCTACTATTTCATTAATTTTTGCTATTGTTTTTATAGCCATATTTCTTTCTGCAGGATTCTTGGCTGAATTTGCATACTCTTCAATATAAGGTATTGCTTCCTTAGATCCTAACTTCCCTAAATAAAATAAAGCCATTTTTCTTACTTCTAAATCTGGATCCTTTAAATATTCTGCTATTTTAGGTATACTGCTGGGACCTTGATTGTATAGTTTTTCAAGTTCCTCTTTTTTATTTGAACATGCTATTGTTAAAAAAACAATCAGTAATAATACTAAAATTTTTTTCATTTATACCTCCTTAGATTTAATTTTTTCTTCTTTTTTTAAAATAAAAAAATCTCTTTTCTTTTACAAAAACTTTATTTAAGCGTTTTATTATTCTCTATACCATTTAGTTCCTTCAGGTGTATCTACTAAAACTATCCCTTTTGATTTCAAATAGTCTCTAATCTCGTCTGCCTTTTTAAAGTTTTTCTCTTTTCTATATCTACTTCTTTCCTGGATAAGCTTATTTATTTCTTCCTCTGAAATTTCTAAGTTATCTTTAGAAGATTTATCTTCTTTCCAAAAAATAAAGCCTAAAATCCTGTCCATTTTTCTTAATATTTCTATTATATAATCCTTTTCTTGTTTTGAGATCTTATCCTTTTGATTATAATATTTTATTATATTAAAAAGATAAGATATAGCCTTTGAAATATTTAGATCATCTCTTATACTATCTTCAAAGCCCTCAAGCATTTCATCTAAAAACTTCTTATCAAATTCTTTTATTTTATCGTCTACCTTTAATTCTAAAAATTTTAGGAAATTATCAATTCTCTCTAAAGATGATTCTGCTGACTTTAAAGCATCAAATGTAAAATTAAGTTTTTGTCTATAATGTTTTGTTATTAAAACATATCTTATTACCCTTGGAGAATATCCCATTTTAAGTAAATCCCTTAAAGTATAAAAATTTCCTAAAGATTTTGACATCTTTTTACCATCAACAAGAAGATGTTCACAATGACTCCATACATTAACAAAAGGTTTATTAACAACAGGTTCTGCCTGAGCAATCTCATTTTCATGATGAGGGAATATATTATCAACTCCTCCACAATGAATATCTATAGTTCTAAATTTTTCAGGATGATATTCGCCATTCTCAAAAACCCCTCCTAGATGTTTAAAATTCATAACTGTACATTCTATATGCCAACCTGGTCTTCCCTTACCTAGTTCAGTTTCCCAATAAACCTTTCCATCCTTCTCATCCCACGCCTTCCATAATGCAAAATCACCAAAATACTCTTTTGTATATTCATCTTGGTTAATCCTAACCCCTTTTTTTAGTTTATCTTTATCTACTTCAAATAATTGTCCATAATCCTTAAATTTATTTACAGAATAATAAATAGACCCATCTTCCCCCCTATAAGCATAACCTTTATCCATTAAATCCTTAATTACCTCAACAATTTCTTTGATATGTTCTGTTGCTCTTGGATATACATCTGCTCTTTCTATGTTTAAAGTATCTATATCCTCTAAGAATGCTTTTGTATATTTTTCTGTATATTCTTTTAAATCTTCTCCTGTTTCATTAACAGCCTTAATAATCTTATCCTCCACATCTGTTATATTCATAACATGCTTAACTTTATACCCAAAATATTTTAAAGTTCTTTTAAGAAGATCTTCAAACATATATGCCCTTAAGTTTCCTATATGAGCATAATTATAAACTGTAGGACCGCAAGTATATAGAGTAATTAACTCATCTTTAGACCTATTAAACTTCTCTTTTTTCTTTGTTTTTGTATTATATAAATAAATCTTTTTTTCTTCAGGATTCATTTCTCCTCTCCCTTATATAATTTTTTGATTACTTATAAAAGTATAAATTACAGACTATATACTTTTATATTATTATTAGTATAAATACAAATTGAAGCTGCTATTTTTAGAGACTCCTCAACTATCTTTTCGAGTTTCATTTTTTTTGCACTCATTAAAAATGCCTTTGCTGCAGCTAAGGCATAAGGCCCTCCTGAACCAATAGCAACTATTCCATCTTCAGGTTCAATTATATCACCACTTCCAGATATAATTAAAGCTTTTTTCTCATCAAGTACAGCAAGCATTGCTTCTAGTTTCATTAAATACTTATCAGATCTCCATTTTTTTGCAAGTTCAACTGCTGCTCTTTCAATATTTCCATTATATTCATTTAATTTCCCTTCAAACTCATCTAATAATATTAAAGCATCTGCTGTTGCGCCTGCAAAACCTACTAAGACACTATCTTCATATAATTTTCTTATTTTAGTAGTATTATTCTTTAAAATAGTATCTCCCAAAGTAATCTGTCCATCTCCACCTATAACTGCTCTATTATCCTTTACTATTCCTAAAATTGTTGTCCCATGAATTTTTAACTGACTCATATCTTTTACTCCTTGTTATTCTCAAGAGGATGTGCTTTTTTATATATTTCTTTTAGTTTTTTATAATTTAAATGGGTATAAATCTGAGTTGTTGATAGACTTGAATGTCCTAAAAATTCTTTTACAATCCTTATATCTGCTCCCTCATTTAAAATATGTGTAGCAAAGGTATGTCGCAATGCATGGGGATGATTCTTCTTTCTAAATAGTCTTTTATTTATGTATCTATCAACAACCAGTTCAATACCTCTTTGAGTAATAGGTTTAAACCTTTGATTATAAAAAATAAAATTTTTTAAGTCAATCTCTTTATTTTTGATTTTTGCTTCCTCTTTTAGTTTATTTAAATAAATTTTTAAAACTTTTAAACTTTCATCTGATATTGGTATTATTCTTTCCTTTGCTCCTTTCC
>JAMORN010000240.1 GCA_027063545.1 bacterium
TTAACATTAGTATTTAAAAGTTCAAAAAACTCCTTTATAGTTTCTAACATTTGTTTATCATCATCAACAAATAAAACCCTATAACCCTTCAATTTTTTAACCTCCAGTTTAACCCCCATTCAAATGTTAAAGGATTAACAATATCCATAAAATTATTATAGACTACTTCATTTGTTATATTCTTAATATTATAATATAAATTAAAATCTCTTAGAATTAAAGTGCTATATAAATTAAAAATATTTCTATTTTGTTGATATATTAATCCATCTCCTAGATAAGATAAAATATATCTATCCGATAAGTACCGATAATTAAATATAATATCACCTATTAATCTATTAGATAAAATATAAAATCGTTTTTTTAAACTGATATTGATTTTATATGGATAATCGTCTATAGGATAATAGAAATTTATCTTGCTATTATCTATATACGGATACAAATCAGTTTTTAAAGATAAAAGAACTGAAAATCCATGTGTTAATGATTGGATTAAACTAATATTAGAATAAATATAGTTTAAATTCCTATCTATATTTTTATATTTTATCCAATAGAAATTTTCTAGACTATCATCTAAAAATATACTATAATATATAGGATTATTTTGGCTTTCAAAAGTAAACAAAAGATAGATTATACTAGTTCTGTTTTTTTTATACTTGTATTCTATATATAATTTTTTATTTAAATATGGCTTTAAAAAAGGATTATCAACAAAAGAAAGTCTATCTGTTATTATATATTTATAAAATGGGTTATAATTTGTTGTATAATAGTCAAATCCTATTTTATAATAAAAAGTTGTATCATTATTCTCTATACCTATACCTATATTACTATAAAATAATGAACTATCAATCATATCATACTCTGGAAAAAATTTTATGAAAAAAACTTTATTTTTTAGTTTTATTGCTGTATTTAATCTTTTGACATAATAAAATTGTATAGAATCTTTTGATAATGATTTATAATTAAATTCAAATATAGTATAAATAATATCTTTATATTTAGTTTTAAAAAGAATTTTTCTCTCAAAAACAAAACCTCCAAAAATAGGAGAATAATTAGTCTGAGTTATATTAAAATCTAAATTATTTAAATAATTATAATTTATACCAAATATATTCCTTTTACTAATACTAATATTATATAACATAGAATAATCTCTATAAAAAAGAAAATCTGTATTTAAAGAATGAAAGTATCTACTATAAAATAAAATGATATTCCCCCAATTATATAATCTAAATCCCCAATTAAAATCTAAGTTTAATCTCTTATCTCCATATACATAATAACTGCTGTCACTATTTCTATATGAAAACCAATAACCTTTTTCCCCTAAATCTGTTTTCCCTCCAAATAATCTTATATCAAAAAAGCTATTATTTGATATATTTCTATATAAATATAAGCCTAGTATATAAGTATTAAAATCTCCATAATGATATTCAAAATCATAATAACTTATACTGTCTTTAGCTATAAAAGCCCTGTCTAAAATATTAATATACTCTCTGCTGAAAATATCACTAACATCCAATATTATATTTGATCTTTTTATTCCTATTAAATTTAAATCTATAGGATTATAGGCGATTAAATTATCTAAAATTCTATAATTATACTCTATAAGATTAAAGCCTCTAGCTCCTTTATAAGAAACGGATGAATTAAATGGAAGTAATGAAAAAAAAGAAAAAAAGTTATTATAGTTTAATAATACTCTATCATTATTTATGTTAGAAAAATATTCTACATTATAAACGATACAAAAAATATTAGAGTATAAAATTGTAAAAATAAGTAAAATAATTGAATATATAATCCTCAATAAATATATTAACCCCCTTTAATTTTACTTGTTGCATATTGAATAAAAGATTTTGAGGCTTTAAATACAGGTGCTACCCTTTTACCAACTTCTATTTTTTCCCCTGTTCTAGGATTTCTTTTGACCGCAGGTTCCTTATATTTCAATTTAAATCTTCCAAAATCTCTTATTTCAATTGGTCTGCCTTCTTTTAAAGCATCCTTTATGGCATCAAAAAAATAATTTACAATATATTTACTTTGAGTATAAGTTAAGCCTGTTTTTAAAGATAAAGCTTCTACTAAATCCTTCTTTATAATATTTCCCATATTAAAAATCCTCCTTATTTTGTAAAGGTTGAATAAAAAAATAAAAAAATAATACTAGTTTTTCAAACTATCATTGAGATTATTATAATATTTAGAGTATTTAAAGATCTGGCCTGTATATCTCTCATATAAGTCTAACGCCTCATTATTCGTTGGATCTACTAAACAAGCCTCTATAACAAGATCTACCGCTTTATTTCTATATGAGTTAGGATCTATATGCATATAACTTTCAGCTAAAAGCAATAAAATCTTAACATCATTTTTTGAATATTTTCCTTTTATTTTTTTAATTATATCAATACTTTTTTCTAACACTAAAACAGCCTTTTTATACCTTCCATATTTATAATAAATCTGTCCTATTCTATAAAGAGCTTTATAATTATTTTGATTAAACATGTAGGCTTTTTTTAATGCATCAAAAGCCAAAGAATCACGTTTCAAATATAAGTATATCTGGGCAATATTATACCATGTATTATAATCATATGGATAAATAGATAAAGCTATCTTAAATTCCTTTAAAGCATTATCTAAATCTTCCATATGATAATAGGATATTCCCATATATGAATGAATGATATTATTAAATGGGTAATACTCCAACGCCTTTTTGTATGCTTGTATTGCACTTTGATACTCTTTCTTTCTATGGAAAAATTGACCTTCTAATAAGTATACTTTATAATCCTTTTCTATATTTGAACTCATAGCTTTAGATAAATAGCTTAAAAATAAGCTGTCATCTCCACCTGCATAAAAGATAAACTCAGCCATTGTTAAATTATAAAGATAACTTTTGTAAAAAGATTTTGAATAGTTTTTATCTTTCATAAAATCTTCTAAAATATATAAAAGGGAATCTTCATTATCCTTCATCAACTCTCTATAAAATCTTATTCTATATTTTATAATCTTTTTAAGGTCTAAGTCTCCTCTATAATTTTCTATCATATCCATAGCTTTATTAAACTCATTGAAATATATGTATACATTAGATAACATATAAAATAGAGTATCTAATGTTATCTCATCAAATGGAAGAGTAATTGCCTTTTCTAAAAATTGCTTAGCTTCTTTATAATTACCTCTTTTATAATAATAAAAACTTACTATATAAACTGCTCTTATACATGTACTATCAATACTACTCCCACTAATTCCTTCATAGTAATTATTCCCATTACCATCGACCATATTACTATCTGTACTTGTACTATCTAATAAATTATCTTTATTGTTATTGTTCTTTGACTTATATTCCTTAGATTCTGTTTTACTTTTAGAAGCTGCACTCTGAATCTTCTGCTGTCTTATTGTAAGTCCTACAAAAAATAATATTAGCAAAAATAAAAAGATAAAAATTCCAACAATTACAGGAAAAAATCTACTATTTCTTAGTTCTAATAATTTATCTTTCATACTCATTTTCATACTTTTCTATTATATATTCTATAGCATCCTTTAATGGAAAACCTTCTTTATAGCCTTGATGCTCCAATAAAATCTTTCCATCTTTATTCAATATTATTAATGTTGGTACTACATTTACATTAAATAACTTTGCTGGTGCCTTTGAATTATTCAATGGACTCCATAAAATAATAATAGGAGATAAATCTCCAAAATTTGAATTAATAAAATTAATCGCATCTGTTTTTGTTTTATCCATTGAGATTAAAACCACTTGAATATCGTCCCTTTCCGATAAAATTTTCTTTTGAAACTCTAAAAGCTCTGGGATTTCCTTTCTACATGGCTTACAATAAGAGGCAAAAAAAGAAATTACCAAATATTTTCTTGGGTCCTTTCCATATAAATCATATTT
>JAMORN010000241.1 GCA_027063545.1 bacterium
ATAACCTCATCTAATTCTTTTTGTGTTGCCTTTTTATTTATTTCCAAAAACTCTTTTTCCTGATTTTTTAAAGAAGAGATTCTATCTACAAACATACTTCACCTATTCTAAAAATTTTAATAATCCCTCTGTAGGACTTGATGCAGAGGCTCTTTTTTTCTGAGATGGTAACCCTGATAAATATCCTAACCTTCCACTTAGTACTGCCATTTTCATACTCAAAGCAAACTCTTTAGGATTTTGTGCTACTGCAAAGGCAGTATTTACCAAAACAGCATCCGCTCCCATCTCCATTGCTTCTGCTGCATGAGATGGCCTTCCAATACCAGCATCTATAACAACAGGCACATTTGCCCTTTCTATTATAATCTCAAGTTGATCTTTATTTGATATACCTCTGTTTGTTCCTATTAAAGACCCGAGGGGCATAACCGCAACCACACCTATATCCTCTAATTTTTTTGCTAAAATTGGATCTGTGTTTATATAAGGAAGAACTACCCAACCATCTCTTACAAGCATTTCTGCTGCTTTTAGGGTTTCTGTTGGGTCAGGAAGAAGTGTTTTTGGATCCGGTGTGATTTCTATTTTAACCCATTTAGGAAGGCCTGCTTTTTCTGCTATTTTTGCTATTTTAAAAGCCTCTTCCGCTGTTTTTGCTCCTGAGGTATTTACCATTACAATAGTATTTTCCATTAGATAATCTAAAGCTTGGCCCATTCCGGGAAGATCTGGATTTAATCTTCTTACTGCTACAGTAACAATATCAGGCTCAACAACTTTAACTACATTAAGTAGAGTTTCAACAGAGTCAAACTTTCCTGTCCCAACAAATAATCTATTTTTTATTTCTCTTCCTGCAATGATTAATTTATCTTCTTTTAGGGTATTCTCTAAAATTTCTATATTTTCTTTTGAAATCATATATTATAACCTCTTCTTTTTAAAAGAAAAATAAAAAAAATACTGAAAAAAAACTATTTTTTTATTAAATTTAGAGATAAGTTATAACAAGGAGGCTCTTTATGAATATGGGAGTTATCATATTCTTCTCAACAATTCTTGTTTTAACTATTGGACTATTTATTTTCTCATTTTTTTATACTATCTATTCATTAGAACATTATAAACCAAAAACAATAGAAGAAATAAAAAAATCCAAAGAACTTCAAGAGCACTTTGAAGTAGAAGAAAACAAATACTATTTAGAAGATTATGGATTAAAAACAAAAAAATTTTTTATAAAATTAAATAATCTAGAATTATTTTCAGAAATTTCATTACCTGAAAAACCTTCAAAAAGATGTTTAGTTTTTGTGCATGGCAGAGAATCAAATCATGTTAGGGTATTAAAATATGTAAATATATTAAAACAATGTAACTTTCATAAAGAGAATTATATTGCTGTATTAGATTTAAGAAACTCTGGAGAATCTACTCCTTCAAAAGTTACCTTTGGATATAACGAATATAAAGATCTAGAAACTATTTTAGAATATTTACACAAAACCTACTTTATAGATGAATTTATTCTTTGGGGTTTTTCAATGGGTGCGATGGTAATTGGTAGATTTCTAAAAAAATCATATCCTAAATATAAAAATGATTTTAAAATCTCAAAAATAATCCTAGATAGTCCTTTAAGTAACACTAAAAAAACTATAGAGTTTATTTTAAATAAAAAATTCAAAATCCCTGAAATTGGAAATTTTTATACATATTTATATAATAAAATAAGAAAAAATTATTTAGATGGCTTAAGACTCTCTGTATTATATAAAAACTTTGATGGAGATGTATACATAATAGCCTCAGAAGAAGATAATGTTACCCCTTTTAAATATCTAAAGGAAGAACTTGATATTCTAGACGATAAAAAACATTTTCATTTGTACGTATTTTCAAAAGGTGCTCATGTGAAAATTTATTCTGAAAATAAAAAAGAGTATACTAACTTAATAAAGGATATACTATGTTCAAATGTAAAATAAAGATTCCCCAAGAAATTGAAGAAGTTTTTGACTCTATTTTTATTGAAATGTTTGGTGGTTTTGAAGAGAATTTTGAAGAAGATAATAAAATATATGTCCTATATTTTGAAGAACCTAAATTTATTGAGGAATTAAAAAGTTTTGAAATATACTTTTTAGACATAAAAATAGAATTTATTGGTGATGAGTGGAAAGAAAAATGGAAAAAATATGTAAAACCTGTTGAGTATAAAAATTTTTTTATTCATCCCTCTTTTATAGAGGATAAAAAGGATAAGATTAATATTATAATAGAACCTTCTTTTGCGTTTGGGACTGGCGAGCATGAGACAACAAGAATATGTATAGAAACTATTATTGATTTATTTGAAGAAAAAAAGGATAATGATAAGATTAAATTTTTAGATGTTGGTACTGGCAGTGGAATACTATCAATAATTGCTTATAAACTAGGAGTAAGAGACATAATAAGTTTTGATATAGATCCTTTGGCAGTAAAAAAAGCAAAGGAACATTTTGAAATAAATAATATTGAGGTTAATAGCAAAAATGGAATAAAACTATTTACTGGTGGGATTGAAGGATTAAAAGATGATATTAAATTTGATTTTATTGTAGCAAATATAATCTCTTCTGTGTTAAAACAAATCACTCCTAAATTAAAACTTCATCTAAAAGAAAACTCCCTTGTTTTATTTTCAGGGATTTTAAAATCTGAGATAGAAGATTTTATTAGATTTTTGGAAAATGAAGGGTTTAGTATTGAGAGAATAATAGAAAAAGAAAAGTGGGCAGGGGTTATAGGATGTTTATCCTAATTTTTTTAAGATACTAGTCTTTATAATAAAAATATATATGCTCGATTTTCTCATTTTTTTCTACAATAACTTATTGATTTTGTTTTAATTAATCTATTGGCACCCTTATTGTTTTTGTATTAATTAGTTAAGTTAAAATTTTCTACTTACTTAAAAAATTATAATTTTGACGTATATATATATATTATATATATTACAAACAGAGGGATTCATAACATATATAAAAAATTATAAACATAAAATAAACTAAGAAAAGGGGGTTAAAATGAGCAATAATAATGAAATCGAAAAATATGAAAAAGAATTAAACGAAAGAGTAAAAAATGTAAAAGAAGAAGATATTACAGAAATTGATAATAAAATAGATACCTTTTTAAATATAAGTGCTTTAAAAAAGATAAAAGATAAAATAAAAACATTATATAATATTATAAAAGATTCTGAGACCCCTTGGGAATACAAAGCTGTTGCTATTGCAGCTCTAATTTATTTAATATCTCCTATAGATTTAATACCTGATGCTTTCCCAATAATTGGATTCTTAGATGACATAAGTATAATTATGATAGCATACAATAAAATTATGGAGGCAGCTAATACTTTAGAAGATAAACCTATACAAAATGAAGAAAATGATAATTAATAAACATAGGAAGGATAATATGAAATTTGAAAAAAAATTACTAAATACAATAAAAGCAAAAATTAACATTATTCAAATTATAAGCTTTGAAACATTAAGAATACATGGAGCTTTAGCTTATGTTGCCAGTAAATTAGAAAGAACTTTATATGTATGGAATAGAATAGAAGGATTAAAAAAATGGGACTTTGAAAACCGAAAATTTACTATAGAAGACGAAGATATAACAACTGCTAGTGATATTTTAGAAAAATTTATAGATGACTTAGAAAAATCAATTTTACTATTAGAAGATTTTCATCCTGATTTAGCAGAACATCAAATACATAATATTAAAAGAATTAGAAATATTGCTATATCTAATTTAGAAAATAAAACATTAGTTTTAAATCAACCATTCCATTTTTTGCCTAAAGAGTTAGAAAAAGATGTTGAAGTTTTAGAAATAGATTATCCTAATTTTGAAGATATTAAAGTTATATATAAAAAAGTATGCAATACATTTAATATTGAATATAAAGAACCT